>QCQS01000001.1 GCA_003212115.1 Prochlorococcus sp. AG-455-E15
CAGATGGACGTTTTGGTGATAATCCAAATAGGGCGCAACATTACTTTCAATATCAAGTGATAATTAAGCCTTCCCCAGATGGGATTCAAGAAAAATATTTGAAATCTCTGGAATCTCTTGGAATAGAACCTAAAAATCATGACATAAGATTTGTTGAAGATAATTGGGAATCGCCAACTCTTGGAGCTTGGGGCGTAGGTTGGGAAGTATGGCTAGACGGAATGGAAGTTACTCAATTTACTTATTTTCAACAATGCGGGGGGGTTGACTGTCAACCTATACCAATTGAAATAACATATGGTTTAGAGAGAATTGCAATGTTTTTGCAAGATAAAGAAAGTATCTGGAACTTAAATTGGAACGAAGATCTTAAATATAGCGATATTTGGCTCCAATTTGAGAAAGGTCAATGTTCATATAATTTCTCTGAATCTAATCCTGAAAATCTAAGGAAATTATTTGAGATATATCAAGATGAAGCAAACTCATTAATTGAAAAGAAGCTAACTTACCCCGCGCTTGACTATGTTTTAAAGTGTAGTCATACCTTTAATTTGCTTGATGCCAGAGGTGTAATATCTGTAACTGATCGTGCCCAATATATAGAAAAAATCAGAAAGTTAGCAAGAGAAGTTGCATCCTCTTGGATGGAAGAAAGAAATGTTTTGAATTTTCCCTTAAAAAACACTTTTAAATAATTATCTTAAGTTACAGATTATGTAACATTTGTTACTTGAAGTTGAATCTATTATTCCTACCCAAAAAAGTTGTCTTGGATACAATTCAATTACCCATTTCTGTGGGTATTTTTAGTGTGAGGTAAAATGAAACTCTTCCAACAAATGTTGGTTGTTGGTGCTTCTATGAGTTTATTAACTCCTATTGTTGCACAAGCATCCGATATTAATATTGAAGAAATGAATGACTACGTTCGTAGCAGCAAATCTTCAAAAAAATTTAATAGCAAAACTTTTACTAACGAGGTTAGTGGCAAAATTGTAAATCTAAATGGTCGTTTTGACGGTTTAGAGGTACAACAAAATGGTTTAGAAGCTGGCAGCTTTTCAGATACAACTACACTTGATGGTAGTGCTGTTTTTGCTGCTGCTGCAATAGATGGTGCAACTAAGGTAAATTCATCTGCAACAGAGAATCTGCAGACGATGTATACCTACACCATGAATTTAAATACAAGTTTTACTGGTGACGATAATCTTTATGTTCGCTTAAGAACAGGTAATGGTAAGGTCACCGGCGGGTCTTTCTACGAAAAGACTGCTTTCTATCATACAGATACTTATTCAGGTGGTGTTGATGATTTTAAAGTTGATAAAATCTGGTATACAACTCCAATTGGTAGTAGTGAAAAATGGACAGCAACAATTGGTCCAAAGATTGAAAACTATTATATGTACGCAGCACCTGTCTCAATTTATAGACCAGGATTTCATAAGGCTTTCAAGTTAGGTAGTCTTAGTGGTGCTTTCGGTGCGAGTACAGCTACTGGAGGTGGTGTTAAATATGTTGGGGATAATGGATTAGCTTTTAGTACTAATTTAGTTTCCAAAGGAGCCTCTGGTTCATCTGGTTTATTAACTAATGAAGATGAACATAAGTGGGATACAATGCTCGCTTATACACAAGATCAATATCATGTTTCTCTTTCATTATCTCAGCAACATGAAGATTGGTCTTCATTTAGTTACTACGCAACTGATGCTGCAGTAGCTGTTGAGGAAGACTCTAATGCCACAGCTTATGCGGCAAGAGCATACTGGAGGCCAGAGGAATCAGGAAGTGCGATGCCTGAAATATCTGTTGGTTACGATATCATCAATCTTGAAGGGCAAACAGGGAACAGTGTTAAAGAAGCAAGTAGTTACTTTGTTGGTTTAGG
The DNA here is from genome assembly GCA_003212115.1 of Prochlorococcus sp. AG-455-E15. GTDB lineage: Bacteria > Cyanobacteriota > Cyanobacteriia > PCC-6307 > Cyanobiaceae > Prochlorococcus_A. The sequence continues at coordinate 1,898 of QCQS01000001.1, forward strand.
CTGGCCTGATATGTTCCAAGACTCTGATTACATCGGAATAGGTTTTGGTCAGCCGTTAAAGGTTGATGAAACAGCTAATGGTGCAGCAGCTGATGATGCAGGCTTAAGTCCTTTCTTATGGGAAGTAAGTTACTCATTCAAACCAAATGATTCAATAACAGTGATTCCTGCTGTATTCGGTGGAACTGATATCCAAAGTTCAACTGATCAAGACATCTTTGGAGCAGCAGTAACTACTAAGTTTAAATTCTAAATTTAAATTCTAAACTTAATATAAAAAGGGGCGCTTAAGTGCCCCTTTTTTCTTTTAAAAATTCGTAACTGTAATTCTAGAGTGGTTTAGAGTTTACCAACAATTTTCTCCTTCTCCAATAGGAACACATACACTTGCTTTCGCCGCTTCATCCGCTAATTTTTGAGCTTGTTCATCAAGAATGAAATCAGCTTCTATAGACATATCTGTATTCCATTCTTTAAGTCCTCCTAAGTCACTTTCTTCTGCTTTTAAGCTTGAGCTCCCAGTGGAGGTCAGAGCTACTACGCTAGTTGTTGCTAAGAATAATGCAATGGAAGTTTTTTTGTTCATTCAATTAACCTTACTTAGTACATAATAATTAGTTTGGGCTAATCTTTCTAATCGATGTATAAAATGATGCTTGTTAAATTGCTTATTCAATTGGCTAGTCTTCTTAAAAAATTTGAATATGATTTATAAATTAGATCAACTTCGTCTGATCTGCCATATTTAGCAAGTAATGATCTTGCCGCAGCATCAAGATCAAATAAATATTCTCTTTCTTCAATGCTTTTTACATAGCTTTCAATCCAACCAATAAATACTAATCTCTCACCATCAATAACTTTTTCTACTGAATGTAAATATGTACTTGGGTAAATTATTATCTCTCCTTCATCAAGTTTAAATTTTTCTTCTGAGTTTAAACCCTCTATTGTTAAAGCGCCTCCTTCATATTTTTTTTTACAATTTAAAAAGACTGTAAAAGATAAATCTGCTCTTCCAGACGACATAAAAGCATTATCAATATGACGTCCATATTTCATCCCACTTGTTGATTTTGAAAAGATTGTTCCATGAATTTTTTTTGGTAAAGCAAAGCTCTTGATTAGCTCATTACTAAGGATTTTTTTTGTAATCAATCCAGAAAACTTTATTGATAAATCTGAATCTCTTCTCAGTTGTAAATTATTTTTTTCCTTTGCGGCATGATTTCCAGCAGTAAGCTTGCCATCTTCCCATGCTAGTGATTCTTTTTCTAAATTTTTTCTGAGGATTTCTAATTCTTCAGAGTTCAATAGTTTATGAGTTAAATAATTCATAATAGATATAAAAAATGATACAAATTGATGTATAGAAATTCTCTTTATGAGGCCTTGCTATGAAGATAGATATAAAGTAACCATAGATACTATTTTGTAAAAGTGCAAAATCTAAAAAAACTACTTTACTCAGCATTTACATGTACATTTTTGCTAAACGTTAATATATCTGCTAATTCAACAGAAAAAGAAGTCAAAGTTTTCTCAGGGAGACATTACAACACAGATAGAATTATTTATAAAAAATTTGCAGAAGAAACTGGTATAAAAGTTCGACTAATCGAAGCTGCTGGCATCTCCTTAATAGAAAGGTTAAAAAGAGAAGGAAAAAATTCTCAGGCTGATTTAATATTGCTAGTAGATGCCGCAAGAATTACTAATGCAGCCAAAGCTGGATTACTTCAATCAATAGAATCTTCGAATTTAGAAAATGATGTACCTGTTGGATTAAAAGATCCAAATAAGGAATGGTATGCATTAACAAGAAGAGTAAGAGTTATGGTCGCTAATCCAAAAGTTGTAGATATAAATAAAATTAACGATTATACAGATTTAGCTGATCCATCCTTAAAGGGTAAAGTGTGTCTAAGAAATAGAAAAAGTCCATATAATCAATCTTTAGTTGCCAATCAGATAGTTAATAAAGGTGAATCAGAAACTAAAGCTTGGTTAAGTGGAATGATTTCTAATGTTTCCCAACCATTCTTCCCAGGCGATATTTCCATAATTAGAGCAGTTTCTAAGAAAAAATGTGGAGTAGGAATCGTTAATCATTATTATGTCGCTAGAATGCTATCTGGAGTAAACGGAAGAAGAGATGCTTTATATTCGAAAAGAACAAAAGTCATTACACCTAATCCTGCACATGTAAATATTAGTGCTGGTGGTGTAGCTAAATATGCAACAAATAAAGCTGAAGCAATTAAGCTTCTCGAATTCTTAGCATCTCCAGAAGGAAGTAAGGGTTTAGCTGCACCAACTTTTGAGCATCCTTTAAAGGAAGTTAATCAGAATGAAATAGTAAAGAATTTTGGAGAGTTTATACCTGATAATGTCACTGTGGAAGACCTTGGAGAAAAAAATTCTTTAGCTATTGAATTGATGAAAGAAGCAGGGTGGAATTAAAAATTAAGATAATTACATAATTCATAATTTTCTCTTTATTGTGTGCATACTTATAAATAATTGGGAGAGGTGGCTGAGTGGTCGAAAGCGAACGATTCGAAATCGTTTAATAGGAAACTATTCGTGGGTTCGAATCCCACCCTCTCCGGATATTTACTCAGACAGAACGTAGTCAGGGATAGTCAAATTGTCCAAAATGACTGGTATCACAGTGAAAATCAGTGAGTCACCATAGTCAGACACACCCAAACACTATCACAAATAATCTGATGGTGTCAGGGATGTGTCAGGGATTTCAAGATTCGGTGTCAGGGATTTTAGAAGAGAATTTCTTCAGTTTCTTTCCTCACAAATTTTGGTTTATAAAATTCAGTATCAGTATTTCTATAGAAATCTCTAAATTTTTTCTTACCTCTTTTTACTTTTTCTAAAAGTCTTAAACTCTCAGGAATAGTCATCTGATTTCCGATACTAATCAGATTTTCTTCTCCATCAGGAGAAGGAAGTTCAAGGACATGGGAATCATCTTTTTTATCCTGTTTAATTTTTTTTATATCTACAAAGTCACCTTTATTATTTTTAATTCGACAGATTTTCTTATTTGATATTTTATTTTTCTTATTTGATATTTTTCTCTTGGAATTACCCTCAATTAGTAACTGTAAGTGTGGATAATCTTCTTCGTAAAATTCATCAACTCCATCATAATAAGTAGGATTATTGTTAATAAACTCTGCAAATGTAAGATTCTCTTCTAATCTTTTTTGTTTTAGAAAGACATCTTTTACCATATCCATCTTTCTACTAATTGAACTTTTCATAATGGTTTTCTCCCTGTTCTTTTCATCTCTGTATAAAGATTATTCACCAAAGTAGAAACAAAAGAATTGAGATTAACCCCTTGTTTCTTACTTAGTTCCATCAACATTTGATAGTCGATATTATTTAAAGTGACATTTTTCATGGTTAATAATTAAATTGCGAGTAATTGTTCTTTAAGTTCTTTCTTAATTAGTCTCTTAATTGCACTACTTCTAGTGATGTGATTGTCACAACAGTATTCATCCCAACGTCTTGCAAGTTCTAATTCTCTTGAATTAAAAGAGACTGGGAGATTGTGTTGGTTGTTTTTGTTGAGGTTAATTGTTCGCATAGTTCTTGTTCTTTAATTAGGTAAAGTTTGCGTTCAGTCTTACGAATTGACTCAATAAGGAAGTCCTCAAACCCAGTCCAGAACGGATCTTTCAACTTCTTTTTGTAATCAATTACTAATCCTGATAAATAATTACACTCGTGTTTAAATGACATAAAATCCTCCAAAGTCACTGTCCCTTGTGATGATGGAGGATTTTATTTAAGAAACGGAATAAAAATAATTCAAGTCACGTCCCCATCTTTTGTATAAATTAATATGTAATTATTTATATTTAAATATTTTTTAGATGTCGGTAAATGATACAAAATCACATAGAAGTCTAATTTTTAAAGGTGTTGGACTGGAATTTGAAATTAAAAATTTCACTTCCCTAAACAGATTTGATAAAGAGACAGGAGAATTACTTGAGAGAGATGAATGGGAATATGAAACTGATGAGGATTTAGATATTGAGGGTGGAGTTACTTATGAATATCTCAAAATTTATTTAAGAAATAATGATACTGAAGAAGAGATTTGTTTGAATGAAACCAAGACTTTTGAAGAACTAGGAATTGAAGTCATAGGTCTAGAGAACTGTCTTGAAGAAATGGATAAAGAGGACAAGAAAGAAGTCAAAGAAGAAGTTGATGATAGTCAATTAAAAGATGATGACTATTGGTTAGTAAAAACAGAAAATATGAAAGGTGTTTGGGGTGAGGTCGATTTTTATGAAGGAGATGAATTTGATATTGAACTTATAACCATCACTGTTAATCGTGATTGTGGAGAAAATCTCTGTAGGGTTGAATATGATGGTCAGGATTTAGAACCAATGGAACTCAATGGTGGTGGGGTTACAGAGGAAATCCGTCCCCTTTGATAGAGAGAAGTCTTAGATAGAGAAGACAAGTATATTTAAAATGACATTTTTAATGATTTAAATCACCGATGAGACTTTAATCACTCTTGCAAATGGGTTTCTCTGGAGTGCAACTTTCTTACCATCTTCATAACTGATTGCAGTCACAACCTCTTCATGGACTGTTCCTGAGATCCAAAGACTGACCTTGAGTTTCATCTTAATTGTTTATATCAATAATTTAAATCATAGGAATTAATAATAGAATGGCAATTTATTTGATTCTAATTAATAATTAAAACTGATTAATATTAGTTCTTATTTGTTATTAATTACAATCATATTAAAGGTAAAAAGAATAAAGAATTAAGACTCAAGTGATACTCTCAGATTCCTTAACTTTGATTGGTATCACTAGGTTCTTGTTAAGAAAGTGTTAAGAATAATAGACATCCTAGATTCAAATTGCTATAATAAAGACAAGAAAGGGAACAGTGAGAAACTACCCCAGACTTTAACTACTTCGGACAGTTATTAAACCCTCTTAATTTAAAATTAAGAACCGAGATTGAATAAGAGATTATAAACAATAAAAGTCTTAAATCAATACCAACAACTTAATACTTACATTTTTAATATTTAAACTATGAACCAATCATTCAGAGTGGGTTCTGATGTCAGATACCACGAAAGAGATGAAAAATCATATGGAGAACATTACTTCATTGATTATCACGATAACGACCACTGTAAGTGGGTAAGAATTCCAAATTGCAGAATTCTTGAAGTCACTGAAATCCTAGAAGACCTTACTGTTCAAGTAATGCAAGGAAAGATTTCAAAGTTAAGAGTTCAATCTGAAACTTTTCTCTCTCAACTTGCAAAAAATTGGGATGAAGAAGAACAAAGATATGTGAATGATGAGGTCACATGGAGATCCAGATTCTTCGATTATTTCAGATACGGAAAATTGGAAGAGAGATTCACAGGTAAATCATTAGACAAGATGAATGAAGAAACATTTGAACAGTGGAAAGAAAGATGTTTAAAAGACCCAAAACATCAAAAATCTAATCCGTTCAAAGGAGACCCAAAAAAAAGAGGTAGTTAATGTCCTACCTCAAAAAACAAGTCTTGATGAATGTTTTCACAGACTTACAGATACTTCATAGAAATTATCTAAAAACTTATGGAGTTTCAAAACCAACATACAAATTTAACCAACAGGATAAAGGTAATGACTGAACTTGAACAACAAACTTACGTCTCTACTGTCTTTAACGTCTTGGAAGTTTATCCATACGAAAGAATGAACAGAAAATTTGAGATGTCAATTGATATGTGTGACTCAATTGATTGGAGTCACGAAGACGAATGTGGAAACATTTTTGATTCCATTATTGGGGAGGTTGGGTAATGACTAACAGAAACGAGTTTTCACAAGAAACTCAAGATAAAATTCTTGAGTTTGTGTCTAATCATCTTCTTGATGTATTTGCATTTCACTCTTTTCGTCAGGAACTAAAAAATCTTTTTGAGAATGAAACAGACAAGACAGTTACTACTCTTGATGGAGAGGAAGTAGGAATCTTGGAATTGTTTGATATATGGGATTTTGAAGGACGAATCAACATGGATCTCAGATTCAGTGATGAGGAATGGAAAGTCAAAAGGGAGTGTGTGTGACATGAGTCCTTTATATAATTTCTCTCCTGTAATTCCTGACCATGTGAAAGACCTTGAGTATCCAACTTTAAAAGAGATGGTTGAGGAGTTTATCCGTCACTATGGAAATACAACAGAAGAAGAACTAGATGACTTTGATTTAGAAGATGCAGTTCAAAATATTGTTTCTCTGTGGGATGAAAAATTTAAAGATGATCCTTATTGGATTATTAATCCAGATGGAGAATTGGGGTGGTATGGATGTGATGAATTTGAGTCCTGTTATGAACAACTTATGGAACATTTTGATTATGAATTTCCAGACATAGACGAGTTAATTGAGGAGTTTGACTTCGATGAGAAACTTATCTTCTGTAAATAATGAATTTGTTCTATGTAGAGGGTGGATAGATGAATGGAAGGATGTTGATGATGAAAACGTAAGATACATCATCAAAAATCCAATCTTTAAAAGACCCAAGAAGAATATTCTTTTTGATGACCTTCCTGTAATTTCTCAAGAAGACCATATAAATCTTTTTCTACCTAAAGATACAGTCAATGAGATGTTGGTTTATACGAGGAGAGATGCACCTCTAGAAAGATATGAAAAAATTCATTTTTCTGGGATTGTCAAAGACTACAAAAGAAAAAATGGTTCTTCTGATTATGGTATTCATCCAACTAAATTTTTTAATATCCATTGGGACTTAGAAGAACTTAATAAGGAGGTTAATGAGTATCTAGATAATGTTTCTAATGACAGTAAGAGATTCACAACACCAGAAACTCTTTACTTCTTGGAATACAAAATCAAACTCAAACTTCATTCCTATAGAAGAAAATTAGAAGAATCAGGAAATCAACTACCAACTTTTATTCATACATTTCGAGACTATGTCACTGTTCTAGAGACTCACTTGGACGGATGTCAAAAACATATCGACTGTATTAGGTGGAGTGTAAGTTCCAGAGAAAATCGAAGAACTTACAAAGTTAAAAAGAATTTTTCAAAAGATATACCACCCCTTGAACAAAAATGTCCCAATCTTATTTTTAACCCCGAACTAATTATTAATTAATCAAATTTAAATCAATGAAATTTTACAACCAAACAATTCAAAACCTTGTCAGTGATGTAATGGAAAATTCCTATTACCTAGAGACAAAAGGATGTTATTGGACAGATTATTTCTGTCGTGATGATGACATCAGTAATCCCAAATTCCAATCTATATGGTCTGAGGGAAGTGGAAGAAATAATGAGAATCTAGATTCTTTTAATCAACTTGTAAGAGAGGATGCAATTAGATATTTAGAACTATATCCACACAAAATCAGAGAGTTTTCTGATAAAAAATTTAGTCCAAAGAAAAAACATTTTAATTAAGGAGATTACTAATGAAAAAAACAAATAAAGGATTTGGTCAAATTCCAGAAGGTAGAAAACAATTTCTAGAAAATCTTAGAAATAAAATTGTTAATACTTTTTATCCTGATGGAGAACCAGATAACCTTCATATCAAGTTATGGAGAGATAAGGATACAAAAGACTTGTTGTTTGCGGATGTAACCGATAGTCCTGAGTTCTGGGATTTACCAAACTACATTGAAAGTGAGGATCAAAAGTCTGATAAATTCAAACTTTTACTTAACTCTATTTCTGAAGAGTCTGAAGTAAATCTGAAGTGGAGTTGAAGTAATGGGTTCTAGATATTCCGAAAAATGCAATCAAATCTACTATCTAATAAAACTTTATGATGAGTATGAAAAATCAACTACTCAAGAAGATAGGGACATAATCCAACATAAGATGTTGTTTTTTATAAGAGATATCAAACTAAATGAAGAGTTTGATTATTAGATATAAATAATCACGGATCATAGAAACATCCAGTTTGATTATGAAAAAAAGACTCAGGGATTCTGGACACTTCCTCTGAGTCTTTTTTATTGTCTTGTTAAATCTGAACACGACCATGTTTCTAGAAACTGTATGTAAGTTTTCTAAAAAGTAGTTCGTTTCATAAAGATTCCAGGTGGATTTGTTTTGATGTATCCTACTTCCCTCTATAAGACTGGTCTAATAGAACTGAAACCATTGCAACTACCTTATATTTGTTGATTGATTGTCCTGTTCTCTTCAAATAACTTTCAACCATATTTTTAAAGTGATGAAGTCTTCTAAAGTATTCTTTATCTCTTTTAATCATCAAATAACTACTGGTTCAATTCTACGTTTTTCATTCAGATTGTGATACTTGAGTAAGTAATCTAAAGTCCCTGTTCTACTGCGTCTGAGTGACTTCTTGAGAGAGTCAAATTCTTTGAGAGTGTCAAAGTGTCTCTCACCAAAATACATAGTTATAGTCTCTTTTAATGGTGTTTCTGGATGGTTCATAATTGATTAAAAAAAAGTATTCAAATGGTCAAAACTGTATATATCTAACTCTGGTCTTCCTACAAAATATTCTTTCATTTTTTTCTTTTTATTATCGATGTTGTAATTTGCATGATGACTGTGATTCCAAATTTTTACATCCTCTTCATCTAAATAACAAATATTTTCTAACTGTCTTTTATCATTTTTTCTTTTCTTCTTCCTACATTCATGAATCATCTCATTAATAAAAAATCTGACCTCCTCTGAATTTTTAAAATATCCTTTTGTATTAGATAGATGAGTATGAGTATGAAAAGGTTGGATTAATTTACCTGTCCTTTCATTAACCATGTCACTTCTTTCATGAAAATGAACCATCCCAATACCTTTGGGAAACATAGGAATATTTTGACTTCTAGTTGTTCTACCTTTAAGTTTCCAATGGAATTTTCTACGAAAGATTTTATGAAATTCACTGATGTAAGTTTCAACAGTTTCAATTTTTCTAGGTAGTGTTTTGTATTTAAGAGTTATAAACCATTCGGGTGGATACTCATCCCAAGTCTTCTTTAACCATTCACTTTGAACAGTATTAACTTGTTTAGGACTTAAAACTCTCATCCAATCAATATCAACAGTTTCTAGTTGTTTCATTTAACAGTTTTATTGTTTGATTATTTGTTTATCTGTTTTGTTAGACACACTGAGTTCGTCTCAAATGCGAGTCTGAGTCATCAATATTTATTTAAGTTGAATGAATCCTCATGACTTACCCATTGGATAAACATCACTCAAACAGAATCTCAACTATTTAAATTTGTTTGTTTTAACTATTTAGAAAATATTTATTTTCAAGAGGATGTTTTACTTGGAATACAATCTGAAAGTTTTTGACTCACTTCCATTACTTCTACTTTTTTGAGAAGTCTATAAACACTATCTCTGTGAATTCCTAATTCTCTACCGATTTGAGTTGCACCTAGTCCTCTTAATTTGAGTTCCTTAATCTTCTCAACATCGATTCTGGACTTACCACCTTTATAAACACCCTTCTGTTTTGCACGTTGGATTCCTTCCATTTGACGTTCTTTACGAAGGTTGGTTTCCAATTCTGCAAAAACACCCAACATATCCAAGAAACACTTTGATGTTGCATCTTTAGTTGATATTGGTTGTTCTGTTGCGGTTAGGGTGACTCCTCTGTCAGTTAAATCTTTAACTAACATTTGAAGATCCAGTGAATTTCTTGCGATTCTATCGACTCTAGTAAAAACAAATTCATCACCTTCACGAACAAACTCAAGACAATTTTTTAATTGTTCTCTTCCTGTTGTGGTTGTTCCACTCATGGATTCAGAAAATATTTTTTGAACCCCATTCTTTTTCAAGATTTCAATCTGAGTTTCTAGTCCAGTTTCCTGACTTCCATCAATTGAAGAGACTCTTGCGTATCCAACTTTCATAAAACTGTCGTATCTACATCCAGTTTAGTCGAAGTGTCGTAAATGGCAATAAATGACCCTAAAACGGCAGTATATTGAGTCAAAAGTGTCGTATTTTCTTAAGACATCAAACTATACCGAGATACTACAGAGAATTTTTAAATTTTCATTCCCTGTAGTTCCTTCTCTACTAAATTCATCCCCTGTTTGACCAGTTCTTTATTCCACCACTCCAAGAATTTTTTTCTTTCATCTAATTTTTCTGAGAAATCATATGAACCGATTGAACCTTTTTTGTGGTCGGTATGTCCTATCTGTCGAGAAATAATATCTGAATCAAATTTACCAACATCAACTCCAACAGTAGTTACAACGTGTCTCCAACCATGTGCATTTTGTCTTCCTGTGTAACCTAATTTGCGAAAGAAATCATTGATACGTCCTTTGTCTGGATAGGGTCGATTTTTACTGGTTCGGGTTTTAAAAACATATTTCTCATTTCCATTAATCTCTTTCAACTGTTTGATTAAAACTTTCATTTCATCAGTGATAGGAATCAAATGACTTAATTCACTACCCCTCTTTCTTTTTAGTCCAGATGTTTGAGGAGGTATTACTATCAAATCATTTTCAAAATCAAACCATTCCCATTCAAGACAACAAACTGCATCCACTCTGATACAAGACAATAAGTAAAACTTCGTTAGTAATCTGTTTAAGACATAAGAATTACAAGAATTATTTTCAATACTTTCTAAGAATTCTGGAATCTCATCCCAACTTAAATGTGGATGTGGTTTTTTTACATGACCTTGCATTTCTCCAATAACCTTTCGGGTTGCAGGGTTGTATTCAGTGTCATTCCACCATCCTCTGTCTATTGCATATTCAAAGACTTGTTTTATTAATTTCCGACACTTAGATGCGTGAGTTATTGCAGTCTTTCCATATACTCTCCCCCTCTTTATGTGGTCGTGCATTTCGCAGACTAACTCTCTACCCTTACTGGGTAAATAAAAATCACTTATAGGTCTATCTCCATCCAAAAATTCTAATATCTGATTCAATCTCCCTACACTTGTTTTATAAGAGAGTTCTTTGACTTCTAGTTTGTGATAGTCCAAAAAATTATCAACAACTTCACCTAGAGTCCTTTCAGTTTTAATCTCTACCTGTCCAAATTTATAAGGATGTCTTCCAGTGGTTTTACAAAATAATTTTTGTTCTAACCAAGTTCTATAAATTCTCTGAAGATCCTCTTTGGTTGATATATCCTTACCCCAAACTCCAAATTTAACTTCTACATTCCTACCTTTCCGTCCAAGAGGATAACGTGTATATCCAACAATCCTCTTACAACTCTCTCCCTTCTCCTCTTTCTTTTCAACTACTACAAACAGTCCAGAACCTTTCTGAAGTGAGTAAAGTTTTCTTGAATCTAAATGAGGGAGTGAATTTATTTTTGATGTTGATAGAAGTTTCATCTCACACATCCTTTACTAATTTTTTCTAGACACTCAAAAGTTAAATCGGTTCTATATCCGTATCTGTTTTTAGAAATTTGAACTCTAGGAGGGATGGGAATCTCTTTTGATTTTTCCTTTCTTTTTAAAGATTTCTCAGAAAAATTATATAGTTTGCAAACTTGACTAGTTGTCAAAAAGAAATGACCCGCAAACTCACTAGGAATAGTGACTTTCTTCATATTGTTAAATTAGAAAATATTTTAAATCTTATAACTTCAGGAGAGAGACTTTGACCAGTGCATACTTCCTTTAGATATACTATATTATAGTCCAAAACGTTCGTCATGTCAATAGTTTTACAAAGATTTAATCTTTATATTTAAGGACATAAATTACGTTACTAAAGTTACAAGAATTAAATATGTGTCAGGGATGTGTCAGGGATTTTGGTGAATATTTCTTTTTTTACTGGACAAATAGGGTCATTACTGGACAAACTAGAGACAACCCACTAACACCCTCTCCGTGCATTTACTCCGAAAGAAAGTAGTCGGAGATATTCAAATCACTTTAGATTAATTTTAAACAAGAGAAAAATTGATAATTGTTTAAGTCAAACAAATTCAAAGCTTATTAAATTATTTGTTGGAGTTAAGAAAACTTTATTGAATAAATGAATTTAATTATAAAATTCCTAAGAAAATTTACATTTACCAATAAATGCTTGCATAAATAAATTATTAATATTAGTTTCATAATTCAGAATTTCGATTATGTTAAAAAAAAATCAGAAAATTTTAGTTTTGTTCTCGACTTTATTTCTACTAGCAGGATGTTCATCAGGAGGGAAATGGTCAAATGAAGAAAAAAATTCTTTTCTTAAAGAATGTCAAGGGGAATTTAGTCCTAATACTGAAGTAGGGAAACTACAGAAAAATTTTTGCGAGTGTAACGCTGATTTTTTAAGTAAAGATTACGAAATAAATGAAATATCTGAAAGTGATGAGTTTGCAGCAATGGGATTCTGCGCTTTTCATATGAGTGAAGAAAAAATGGAGAAAGCAATAATGAAAGATATGAAAGATATGATGGCTTTTTAAGGATTTAAATTTTTAATCAAAAGACAGTCAAAATATACCATGAAATAAATATATGTTTCTGTGATTTGTATCAAATATGGATTATCATCTATTCAGTTGAGGTCACAACTAGACTTTTAAAACTGAGTCTAAGCCCCCCTCTCTGCCAACATTTAATTTTAAAAAAAAATGACAACTAAATTAGAAGGATTTCAAAATAGGCAAAAAGATATTGGATGGGGTTACGCAATAGCTCATTTAGTACCTTTTGTAGGGCTATATTATGCCATTACCCGCAGAACTATTACACCATTATTGTTTGCTATTTTCGGTAATCTTGCCATTGGATTTGCTTATGGATTTATTGTTGGAATAATAAATCCAAATTATGATGAGGAAAAGTTAGAAAACTCTGCAACATTAATTGGATTGGTGACTGCGCCAATACTTGCAAAAAAAGGAATCGAAAAGGCTAGAAAATATGGAAAAGAAAAAATTGATTCGAATTTATTTTAAGGTTTTTTATGGGATTATTAACTATGAGTTAACAAACTCTTCTCTATCCTCCCCATATAAGCTCATATGGTCTGAATTCAACTTCTAGAATCTTCGGATTATTTTTTGTGTCTTACATTGTCAGAGATATTCCGTTAGGGTCAAATATTTGTAAATACTTGCAATAACGTTAATTATTGTATTTTCTTCTTAAAAATATTGTCTCATAATGTAAGGTTAACTTAGAAAATGTCAGAACAATTTCTCTAAAAGTGTCGGAGGAATGGTTTAAATAACGGAAAACGAACTTTCCTTGACTTAATTATTAATATCTTTATCGTTTAAATAATAAATTTTTTAATTAAATGACTCTTACACCTAATGAAAGAAGAGAAAAATGTAATCCTATTTTAATTGGTGCCTGTGTAGGTTTCATTTCTCCTTTGACTTCTGTTATTTGGGGAATAAGACAGAGGTCTTGGAGTCTTGCTTTAGTTCCCTTTCTTTTAGGTTTTTTTATTGCACTTTTAACTATGTATAACACTGGTAAAGAAGAATTAAGTCGTGAAGTTAAATATCCAATTCAATTTTTTATGGGCTTAATATCCTATGAAATGACTAAAAATATGAAAAATAAAGCAATTAATGATAGAAAAAAAACTTTTGAAATTAAAAAAGAATAGATAATTTCGTCCCACTATTTTGTCTTAAAAAGTTTTGGGGGGGAAATAGACCTAATTATTAAAATATTGGTGTAAATAAGTGTCTGATAATGTCTAATGTAATCACTTCAACTAACACCTCTCCTTCAATATTATAGTTTCTGGTAGTCCTAAAAATAAATAAGAGGGCATTTATTTGCCCTCTTCGAGTCTTATGCACCTCGTTGTCCACAAAGTCGATGAAGTGCTTTTGACTCCTGAATTATTTCTACTCCTACTGAATGGGAAAAGATAGACGCGATAACCACAAAGCACTAATACTCGGGTATTAATACTCTATTAATTTCAAGTGAATAGGAGGATAATTAAGGAGTAGAGATATAGGAGGTTTTATGTTTATGAGACTCACCACTCCATTCACTGCCCTAAAAAATGCAACTTCGGATATTTGGAGAATGCATGATTTTAATTATCAACTACCAAAAGATCCAAGACAAGATTATTGGGAGAAAGAGTGCATAAATCACCCAACAAGTTCTCATTGCAAAGTTTACTAAAGGTAATATAAATTCAAGACATTAAAAAAAACTTTTGAGGTTATTTTCTTCTAAGTAAGCAGATATTCTTTTAGTATAAAACTAAAGAAAATATGGCTATTAATAATTCAATATCTAAGTATGACTGGCAGTTTTTAGCAACAGGATTTTTTTTAATTTCAGTTTTTATTTTTACAGATTTAATTGGCGTAATTGACAAAGAATATTTTTACTTTGTACCAAGATTAATTAGTGATCAACCCCATAGGATTTTCACATCAATTCTAATTCATGCAGATTTAAATCATTTATTAAGTAATCTTGGAGGAATAATCATCACTAGATATTTTTTGATGAGAAGTGGAATCAATAACAGATTTTTTTATCTTAAATTTATTTTAATTTGTTCTTTTTTAAATTTCTTTATTATCTGGTTTTACGAAAAGATCTTATCCTATTTTAATATCTTTCCAAACTATGCTGCTTTAGGATTTAGTGGAATAATTTATGCTTTATTTGGATTCTTACTATTAACTTCTTTTTATGGAAAGAAATATTTTTTAGGCAATGAAATTGGTTTGAAGTCCAGTTATGAGGTTCAGAAAATGTCAAAAACAATAAGCTTTATAGGTTTGATTTTCTCTTTTTTGCCAGGGATAAGTTTATTAGGTCATTTAAGTGGATTTATTGCAGGGTGTTTTTTATTCTTGATCTAAAGAACATAATTCTCTTTTGATCAAATTAATATAGATATTCTCACAGATATCCAACTTTTTTTAAAGTTATTTACTTTTAAACTGATCAATTTTGATATCGAAAGTAACTATTATTCCAATACTTATAAGAAGTAGTCCAATCGCAATTTGGGGTGAAGGTAATACCATATAAGAATTATTTACAGCCACTCTATCGAATCTTTCCCAGTTACTAAGAAAGATTGAGTAATATTAACTTTGAATAAAGCATCACCTTGAAAATGGCAAAAATAGAAAATGATCTTGATATATATTATGCAGTTGGAAATGCAAATACTCAAAGACAAGAAAACGAACTTACAGCAATTATGAAAAAACGTAATTCTGCAGGATGGAAGTTGATCTCAACAAGTACCGCAATAGTAGATACTAAAAACCAGTTTTCCAATCTTTATCTATTTTGGGAAAAGAATTAGTAATTAATATTGTAGATACTTTACGTGTTTCCCCAGTAAGTTTTACAAATTAGAAACTCTTCACACATTAATCTCTTATAAGTAAATCCCCTTTTCTCTGAATTAGGGTGATTTTCTTTATGCCCATAAATGGAAACTGTCACATGTGACAGTTAAGTAACATTCCCTTTAGCGCTTCCACGAAAAAGAATTTAATGGCATAGTTTGTATACGTGTGAAGGAGTGGATTTACTAAAGCAGTGGAAACAAGGAAACACTTGTTTTGGTAGAACCATAAAGACCCCATTATAAGGGGTCTTTTTTTTACGGAAATTTTTTGCTTTTATATTACTTTCCTGTATCGTCCCAGGGATTTCTTATAAAAAATTTGATAGTGGATAACATGAGTTACTTTCTAAAAATTACCTGTTTGGTTATATAATTTCCTCTGTAGGAAAAGATGTTATTTGCCCTTTACGTTTTTGATAATCATCATTAATGTTCATCTAATATGAATAAAAAAGACCAAAATTTTAAATCAGTAATTTTTAAAATATTTTTTACCTATTTAGGGGTTTATTTTCTTGCTCTAATATTCAAGTATACCTATGATCTTGAGTCCATATTTAATAATATTCAATACAAATATTTGATTGCTTTAAATATAGTTTCTATATTTTTAGGCCTCCCTTTATCAATTATTTTTGATTTTATCTTAATAAAGATTTATGGGTTGAATTATGTTTTATTCTTTTCTCCTGCTTTAACCATTTTAAGTGTAATTCAAGTTCTTATTCTGAGGAAAATTAAATTTAAATTTTCTAGAAATATATTATTTTTAAAAAACCCAGAAAAAAATAATCTTTATAAATTTTTTGACAATATTACTTTCAAATCTTCTTATATTTTAATCATAAGATCTTTCCCAATCCTACCTCATGTTTTGGGTAGCTATATTATTGCCTCGTCAAAAATTAAAAAGAAAGTTATTCTAATAAACACATTTTTTGGATCATTTTTTTACTATGTTTTCCTTTATTTAATAATTAGGTAATCTTTAGTGAAATTTATTTTTCCCAAAAAGGGTCTGTAGTTAAAGAAACCCGTAATGTACATTCTTTATTATTTTTAATTTCACTTATACAAGCCCTCACTGTTTCACCATTTACATCTATTTCACAGGCTCCACAACTTCCTGTGAGGCAGCCAGAAGGGATATCTAAACCTGCTTTTTCAGCAGAAGAAAACCAATCATCACCATCTGAAACTAATGTTTCGTTATTGTTTGGCCATATTACTTTTATATTTTTTGTCTCTTTCAACTTAAAAATGATTTGAGATTTAAATGTTTGTGGAATTCATTCGCAAGATTATCAATTATGGATTGTCTCTTCTCTTTATAAGATATTGATTTTTTATTTAATATTGGTAGATTTTTACTCTTCCTTATTAAATTAATATATTGTGCTCTCCAACTGTCATTTTCAAAGATCCCATGAATGTATGTTCCTGCAATAGTTCCTCCTTTTTTATTTTCTTTGTACCAACCAAGATCTGAATCTTCAAAAATAGGATTAATCTTTAATGGACTTTGGATTTCATCTAATACAGTTTGACCATTATGAATTTCAAATCCATTAATTTCTGATTGGCACGGCCATATAGATTTAGAGTTAATTTGACGTGTTAATTTTTTTTTAAAGAAAGTCGTTTTTAATGGTAGTAATCCAATACCTTTAATTTTTTGTTCAGAATAATTTCTGGAACCCTCTTTAAAATGCGGATCTTCAAGTGTAGTCCCCAACATTTGTAAACCTCCACATATTCCAATAATATTTCCTTCGTTTTTTGAATAGTCCCTTATATCTTGAGATAAGCCAGAATTTTCAAGAAATATTTGATCTTTAATCGTTTGTTTGCTGCCCGGCAGAATAATGAAGTCATAATTACTTAGGTTTTGTGATTTTCTAATCCATTCCATTAAAATTGTTTCTTCATTTTCTAGGGGATCAAAATCCGAGAAGTTACTAATAGATGGTAATTTTATAATTCCAACTTTGATTTCAGGATCTTTAGAAAGTGATTTTTTTTCTATTAAATCTAAAGAATCCTCTGGAGGAAATGAATCATTTAACCAAGGAATAATTCCAATAACGGGGATTTGAGTTTTATTCTCTATCCATTTTTTTCCATTTTCAAATAATGAGAGGTCTCCTCTGAATCTATTTATAATAATTCCCTTAATAAGTTTCCTTTCTTCAGGCTTCATTAATTCAAGAGTACCAATTATTTGTGCAAATACCCCGCCCCTTTCAATATCAGTAACTAATATGCAATTTGCATTTAAATATTTTGCAATTCTTAAATTAGTGAGGTCTCTATGAATTAAATTCATTTCTACTGGACTGCCAGCCCCTTCTATAATTAAGCGGCAATTCGGATTCCGTTCGTAAATAGAATTTAAACTTTTTTTAATTACTGCCCAGCCTGGAATAAACCAATCTTTATAGTAATTTTGTGCGGTTGTGGTGCCTATGCTTTTGCCAAGGTGAATCACCTCGCTTACTGAGTTTCCTTGTGGTTTTAATAAAATGGGATTCATCTCTGTGGAGGGATTAATACCACAAGCAAAAGCTTGAAGTGCTTGAGAATATGCCATCTCTCCACCTTCCCAATCAACCCAGGCGTTGTTACTCATATTTTGTCCTTTAAAAGGTATTGGTTCTTCTCCTAAATTTTTAAGAATCCTGCAAATAGCAGTAACCGTTAACGATTTTCCTGCTCCACTGGAAGTACCTAAGACCATTATTGGTTTCCTTATTTCATGTAATTTTGCTTCTAACTCCATTAGTAATTTATATTAATTTTAAAATTTATTAATTATTAAATTGAATTATAATTTGGTAAAAAATTTGTGTTAATTCTAGCCTCTGCTTCTCAATCTAGAAAGAAATTACTAGAAAATTGTCAAATCGAATTTATTCAAATAGCAAGTAAATTTGATGAAACTACTATTCAAGAAAAGAATATATTTAATTTAGCTTTGGAATTGTCTTTTCAAAAGGCTAAAAGTTTATCTGAAAATATAAAAAACTTATCATTGCCTAAAGAATTTAATTATGGATCTATAGAAATACTTGGGTGCGATTCAATTTTTGAATTTAAAGGAAAAGCTTATGGAAAACCATCTAGTAAAGAGGAGGCATTTATTAGATGGAAAAAAATGTCTGGAGAATTTGGATTTTTACATACTGGTCATACTCTAATAATTGGGAATTTTGATTCAACTTCTAATATTTTTAAAATCACTGAAATAATAAAAAAAACAGTAAGTTCAAGAGTTTATTTTTCTAATTTGGAGGATTGGGAAATCAAGAGTTATGTAGATACAAATGAACCTTTATATTGCGCAGGAGGATTTGCCTTGGAAGGTATAGGTGGTAAATATATAGAAAAAATAGAGGGTTGTTTCAGTAATGTAATGGGTTTAAGTTTGCCATGGCTCAGAGAAAATTTATATAGATAATAAAATTGAGCAAAAAAAAACCCTATCTAAAGATAGGGCTTTTTTTAATATGAAATAGAAATTAATCTAAATCAGGCATTTCTAGAGCTGGTTCACTCTTTCTGTCGATTCCTTTCTCGAAACCAGCAGCGGCAGCTCTAGCACGTCCAGCATGCCAAAGATGACCAATAAATGTAAACCACCCTAGGAAGAATTGGGCTGCAGCTAACCATTGTCTTAAGTTAACAAAATTAACAGCATTTGGCTCAGTAATGATTCCACCAACAGAGTTGATAGAAGCGTTAGGAGCATGAGTCATATATTCAGCAGCTCTTCTTACCTGCCAAGGCTGAATATCATTTTGAATTTTCTCAAGACTCAATCCATTAGGACCTCTTAGAGGCTCTAACCATGGACCTCTGAAATCCCAAAATCTCATTGTTTCACCACCAAATATAATTTCACCAGTAGGAGATCTCATGAGATACTTACCTAGACCTGTTGGTCCCATTGTTGAACCTACGTTAGCTCCAATTCTTTGATCTCTCACAAGGAAAGTAAAGCTTTGAGCCTGTGAAGCTTCAGCATTTGTTGGGCCATAAAACTCTGATGGGTAAGCAGTGTTGTTAAACCAGATGAATGTTGAAGCAATGAAACTTGCTACACAAATTCCACCTAGAGCATAACTTAATAGTCCTTCACCATTCCAGATGAATGCTCTTCTTGCCCATCCAAAGGGTTTTGTGAAGATATGGAATATTCCTCCAATAATTGCAGTAATACCCACGTAAACATGTCCACCAACAATATCTTCAATGGAGTTAACACCGATTATTGAACCAGCTCCTCCCCATGGAGATCTGAATAGATAACCAAGAATAACTCTTGGGTCTAAGGTTGGATTTACAAGTCTGACTTCACCACCGCCAGGTGCCCATGTATCATATGCACCGCCAATAAAACACCAGTTTACTGACCATGCTAGTGCACCTACACCTAAAACAATCAAATGATAACCAAGAATATTGGTCATTTGATTTTTATCTCTCCAATCGGTAGAGAAAAATGGAAAATCTTCTTCGAGTTTTTCTGGACCTGCTAATGAATGGTAAATACCACCAAAACCAAGTACAGCGGAAGCTATTAAATGAACCACGCCAGCTTGGAAGAAAGGCATGATATCAGTAACTTCACCACCAGGTCCAATTCCATAGCCAAACATTGCGACGTGTGGCATACAAATTAAACCTTGCTCCCACATTGGTTTATCAAATGTAAAATGATTAACCTCAAAGAGCATCATTGCTCCCGCCCAAAAGACTATTAGTCCAGAGTGAGCAATGTGAGCTCCTAATAAACGTCCAGATAAATTGATTAGTCTAGCGTTACCTACATACCAGGCATAACCAGTTTCCTCAATACTTTGGTTTGGAGCTCTTAATAAGTTATTAAAGGGCGTTTCCACGTGGAAGAACCTCCTCAGGGAATACAAAGTTTTCGTGTGGTTGATCCACAGAAGACATCCATGCTCGCATACCTTCGTTCAAAAGTATATTTTTTGTATAGAAAGTTTCAAATTCTGGATCTTCTGCTGCACGGATCTCTTGGCTTACGAAATCATAAGCTCTTAAGTTTAGTGCTAAGCCGACGATACCAATTGAAGATGTCCACATACCCATAACAGGTACAAATAGCATCAAGAAATGTAAGAAACGCTTGTTTGAGAAAGCAATACCGAAGATTTGACTCCAGAATCTATTCGCTGTAATCATTGAATAAGTTTCTTCTTCTTGGGTTGGGTCAAAAGCTCTAAATGTTGAACTTTGAACCTTACCATCTGTGTAAATACTTGTATCTTCATACAAAGTATTTTGTACTGTAGCTCCATGGATTGCGCAAAGTAGAGCACCACCAAGAATTCCAGCAACTCCCATCATGTGGAAGGGGTTTAAAGTGATATTGTGAAAACCTTGAATGAACAGAATGTAACGGAAGATTGCTGCAACACCGAATGAAGGTGCGAAGAACCAACTATGCTGTCCTAAAGGGTAAATAAGGAAAATACTTGTGAATACTGCAATTACTGCTGAGAAAGCTAATGCGTTGTATGGTCTAATTCCAACAAGGCCAGCAATTTCAAACTGACGAAGCATAAAACCAATTAGGCCAAATACTCCGTGTAATGCAACGAAGTTCCAAAGACCACCAAGTTGTAGCCATCTTACGAAACTACCTTGGGCTTCAGGACCCCATAAAAATAGAAGACTGTGACCCATGGCATCACCAGGGGTGCTTACAGCTGCTGTTAAAAAGTTACAACCTTCAAGGTATGAGCTTGCAACTCCATGTGTGTACCAGGAGGTAACAAATGTTGTTCCGACGAACCAACCACCTATAGCAAGATATGCACAAGGAAGTAGAAGTAGTCCGGACCAACCAATAAATACAAAGCGGTCGCGCTTCAACCAATCATCGAGGACATCAAACCATCCTCTTTGTGGGGCGCTACCAACTGCGATCGTCATGAGAAATCGTTTTTAGCTTCGGGATACGCAGTGACTGTAACAAAGATTGAGAGTAATGTGGGGAAATATTTGTATATCTGAAATGCCTTGTAAAGCTTTCCTGACTTTTTTATTAAAAATTAGGTAAGAATACTCCCTTAGTTTGTTAAATTATCTGAATTAGGCTCTAAAAAAAGATAAAAATGAACCCAGACCTTTCGTCTTTCGATAAAATCGAACAAAAAATTGGTGGATCAAGAAAAATTTCAAATTACATTATTGGAGGAATGCTGACTATAGGAGGCATTGGTTTCCTTTTGGCTTCTATATCTAGCTACACAGGAAGGGATTTATTACCTTTAGGAAATCCTTCAACTTTATTGTTTATCCCTCAAGGAATAATAATGGGAGCCTATGGAGTAATAGCTAATTTATTGAATTTTTACTTGTGGTATTTGGTTTACATAAACTTTGGTTCAGGAAGTAATTATTTTGATAAATCCTCAAAATCTGTAGAAATAAAAAGAAAAGGACTTTTTAAAGATGTTGAAGTTAAATTAAATTTCGATGAAATTAAATCTGTTAAGTTGGATATAAGTGAGGGATTTAATCCTAGAAGAAGAATTGCTTTAGTTTTAAAAGGTAGAAAAAAACCTCTCCCTTTAAGCGGAGCAGGTGAACTTAAACCTCTTCTTCAAGTTGAAGAAGAAGGAGCTCGTCTAGCTAAATTTTTAGATGTTAATTTGGAGGGCCTAAAATAAAAAAAAAATATTTTTTAAAAACATTATCTTTTATACAGGTTTTATTTTTGGTTCAAGCTTGTAGTTATAAAAATAAGATTGATTCGAATTATTACTGCCAAAAACTTAAACTTAGTTGTACTCAGATTAATAAAGTAGTAAATTTTAAAACTTCAAAAGGTGATTTTGAGGTTAAATTATTCGGTAAAGATAATCCAGTCACAGTATCAAACTTTCTGGAAAACATAGAAAATAATATTTATGTAAATCAAAAATTTTATAAAATAATAAACTATCCCCAAATAAGGTTTGTACATGGTGGTGTTAATCCAGAAAATAAATTTTATATTGAACGAAAACAAAAACTAAATAAGACAATTCCTTCAATACCTTTAGAAATAAAATTCAAAGAAGAAAAAAAACCAAGATATAACTATCAAATAAAAAATCCCAATGAAACTGAAAATTTAGTTAACACTTTTGAAAGTGGATCAATTGCTATGGTTAAGAGAGGTAAGAATAAGTCTTCATCTACTGAGTTTTTTTTTGTAACTAGTAAGATCCCAGAACTAGATGGAAGGTATTCGATTTTTGGAAAGATTATTAAAGGATTAGAAGTACTCGAAAAAATCAATAAAGAAGACTACATTAAGGCAGTCCAAATATCTAATTAAATTTCTAGGGAATATTTGTTTATTTTCAACATTTCTGTATTAACTCCAGAAGAGCGTTTAAGAGCTACCTTACCAGTCCTCGCTATTTCAAGGATTCCGTATGGTTCGAGTAATTTCTCAAGAGCAACTAACTTCCCGGGATCTCCAACCACCTCAAGAGTTAAGGCCATATCTGATACATCAACAACCTTTGCTCGGAAAATCTGTACTATATCAAGGATATTACTCCTAGTATCTTCTTTCGATGAAACTTTTAGTAACATCAATTCCCTCTCAACTGCTGCGAGATTAGTAAAATCTACAACTCCCAGAACATTAAATAACTTATTAAGTTGCTTAGTCATTTGCTGAAGAGTTTCATCATCACCCTCTACCACCATTGTTAACCTTGAAATCCCTTTAGATTCTGCAGGGCCTACTGCAAGGCTGTCTATGTTGAAGCCCCTTCTAGCAAAGAGACCTGAGATTCTACTCAAGGCTCCAGATTCATCTTCTACAAGAACTGATAATGTATGTTTCATGTTTTAAAAAGTTTTTAAATCTCTAATCCATTCATAAGAGATTCTATTGAATACTGAAGGATCTTCATCATGGATACAATGCCCTGAATTGGATACTATTTTTAATTTTACCCATCTATGGAAATTTGCAATCTTTTTACCAACAAACAAAGGTATGAAATTATCTTTTTCTCCCCAAATCAATAAAAAGGGAACTTTTCTTGAGGCGCTGAGTTTTCTCAAAAGGTAAGAGGCTTGAAATTTTTCATCTCTTGAAGACATCCCAATACACATTGCTCGTAATGATCTGGCTGAAGTTTTCCTTAAAACTGGTTTTGTCACCAAATCTATTAGTTCGCGATCAACATTATCTTTTTTGAAATAGGCAGAATTTAGTCCCAGTTTTATGACTCCTAATTTGGTTATTAAAAATAAAATAATCTCCAGAGGGAAAAATATAAAAAATATTCTTATAAATTTATTTTGAAATTTTATAAGTGATGATTTTTTGGTTATCGACTTTTTATTTTCTTGAATTCGGTCTGGGAGCGGGGATGCAATAACTTTTGAAATCTGATCCTCCAATGAAACAGCACATGTTAAAGCAACCAGTGATCCAAGGGAATTGCCAATAAGAATTACTTTCCCAGAATTCTTTGGTCTTATCACCTGTGCAATGAAGTCTTTTACTTGATTAGACCAAATCTCATTATCTAGTTTTCCAATTTGTCTTATCCCAGGTTGATCTGAATCTCCAAAACCTATTAAATCTAGAGAATATGTGGCGCAATTCCTTTTCGCAAAATATTCTAAATTGTTTCTCCAATGTTTTCGATTGGCGCCAAATCCGTGGAGAAAAATAATTGGAATTTCATTATCTTCGCCTGTAACACTCCAGCAAATTTTAAAACCATTCCAATTCCAGTAATTAGGTAAGTTTATATTTTCTGCAAAATTATTATTCATTTTCTTAAAAATTTTCAAGATATTTGCATTATCTACTTTTTTAACAAATAAATGTATATTGAATGTAAATTATAGTAATCATTAAATTTTACTATGGCAAAAGAAATTTTTAGTATTGCAGCAGTTTTTTGGATACTGATACCGATTGGATTGGTTGGTGGTGCTTTGTTATTAAAGTTTCAGGGAGATTGATTCTCACGAATACATCACAATTTGGGTTATGGTCTACAAGTTAAGTAAATCTTAAATATGAAGATTCTTTTAGTAGGAGCAACAGGGACACTTGGTAGACAAATAGCAAAGCAAGCTATAGAAGATGGACACGAAGTTAGATGCTTTGTAAGAAACCCAAGAAAAGCTTCCTTTCTTCAAGAGTGGGGTTGTGAACTAACAAAAGGTAATTTATTAAATTCTTCTGATATTGAATATGCATTGCAAGATATTGAAGTCGTTATTGATGCTGCTACCAGTAAACCAGATGATCCTAAAAGTATTTATGAAATAGATTGGGATGGAAAAGTTAACTTGTTCAATGCTTGTGAATCTTTTAATGTAAAAAGAGTAATATTCATTTCAATTCTTCTAACAGAAAAATTTAGAAATGTTCCATTAATGGATATTAAATATTGTACTGAAAAACTACTTGAGAAATCTGATCTAGAATATACAATTTTCAAATGTGCAGCTTTTATGCAAGGAGTTATAGGTCAATTCGCTATCCCAATTTTAGATAGTCAAGCAGTATGGATGAGTGGAACTCCTACTAAAATCGCATACATGAATACTCAAGACATGGCAAAAGTTATTGTCTCAGCAGTTAATAATCCAAAAACTCATAGAAAATCATTTCCATTGGTTGGCCCCAAAGCTTGGGATTCAAATGAAGTCATATCCTTATGTGAAAAATTTAGCGAAAAGAAGGCTAAAATTTTTAGAGTTTCACCTTTTCTGATTAGTGTCACTCAAAAAGTAGTTTCTTTTTTCCAAGACTCTTTAAATGTTGCTGAAAGATTGGCTTTTGCCGAAGTAACTAGTAGTGGTGAATCATTAGATGCTGATATGAGTAAAACTTACGAAATATTGGAACTTAAAAAAGAAGATATGACCTCACTAGAGAGTTACATAAAGGAGTACTACCAACAAATACTTAAAAGATTAAGAGAAATGGAAGCAGATCTAAATATTGAGGAAAAAAAGAGATTACCTTTTTAATATTGCAATTTTAGACTTATATAGTATATTTGTACTATATATAAAATTGATTATGTCTGTTTCTAAGTCTAAAAATCTTGAACGAAAACTAGATAATTTTGCAAAAGAAGCAAAAAATGAATTGAATAATGTTTGCGGATCACCATTATGGGAAAGCCTTGGGTTTGTTTTTTTTGATCAATTAGAAGATTCTGAAAAAATTGCGAAAGCGAATTTTTATTATGGTCAACTTCAAATAATTAATGAAATTAAATTTTCTATTTGAATTGAATTTCATATTTTTACGTATGTAATTTTTCTTAAATCAATTTTGGCCAATCTTTTTCTGATAATATGAACTTAGTAAAAGATTAATTAATGATTGAAACTTCAGGTGTAATAGAAAAAGAACAGGGGAATGGATTTTATTTGGTTACATTAGAACAACCTGAAGGACATCAATGTTTATGTAGAGCTGCAGGTAAATTGACTAAATTTAGAATTAAATTATTAGCTGGAGATAAAGTTTTAGTTGAGATAAGTCCTTATGATCTCTCAAGAGGGAGGATAACTTATAGGGAAAGGAATGCAGGTGGCGCTAGACCTACTACTAATAAAAATAACCCTAAGAGAAATAATAAATAAAAAGATACTTTAGATAATATTTTTTATCGCTTCTTTAAACTCACTTCTTTGCTTAACACCTTGCCATTGTTTTTTTAATAATTTGTCTTTAAAAAGTTGAACTGTTGGTGTGCCGTTGATACCAGCTTGTTTTGCAATATCTTGATCTTTATCAATATCTATTTCAACGCCAAGAACTGCACCATCAAGTTCTTTAATTACTCTTTTTAACTGAGGTTTCAAAACATGACATGGGCCGCAACTTGGAGAACTGAAAATTACTATGATAGGTTTTTTACTCTCGTGATAAAGTTTCCTTAATGCGTAACTGCCTTTTTGCCATTCAGAATTTGAATCGAAAGTTTCTTCATTAACTTCTTCTTCATTAAAATCTGATGAATTAAGTTTTTTTTCTGGTTCGGGTGTTCCTCTGACTATAGTTTTTGCTAAGTTTTTCTCCGCTAGCCACCTTTCCGTAGCTAATGCAGCCATGCACCCAGTTCCTGCAGCGGTAACTCCTTGTCTCCACTCAGAATCGACAACGTCACCTGCTGCGAAGATGCCTTCAATAGATGTTTCTGGCCTTCCTGATTTGCAAGCAATATATCCTTTATTATCTAAATCAATTTTGTTGCCTAAGAACTTCGTATTTGGTGTGTGACCTATCGCGTAAAAAAGACCTTTTATATTGATTTCCCCTTTACCTTCTTGAGAATTAATAGTTTCTATTCTCTCAAGCCATTCAGAACCATCAGCCTTATCAACTTTTGTGTTCCAATGAATTTCTATCTTTGGATTAGCTTTTACTCTATCTACCATTGCTGCGCTAGCCCTTAATTTCTCTGATCTAACAATTAAATGCACTTTGCTGCCATATTTTGTAAGGTACGCTGCTTCTTCACATGCAGAATCTCCTCCACCTATAACGGCTAGTTCTTCATCTCTGAATTGTGGAGTTGCTCCATCACAGATTGCACAAGCACTTATTCCTTTACTCCAGAATTTATCTTCATTTATCACACCTAATCTATTTGCACTAGCTCCAGTTGCAATAATAATTGAGTTAGTTTTTATAGTCCCTTCTAAAGTTTTTAATTCAAATGGGTGTGAATCAGTATTTATTGAGACAACATCACTTTCGTATAAATTAGTACCCCATCTTTCTGCTTGAGCCTTCATTAGATCCATCAATTCGGGACCTAGTACTCCATCTGGGAAACCCGGATAATTTTCGACAAATGTTGTAGTCATTAATTGCCCACCAGGAATTCCACCAGAATTGAACCCTGTTACTAGCAATGGTTGAAGATTTGCTCTTGCTGCATAAATTGCAGCAGTATAACCTGCTGGTCCTGAACCTATAATCACAACATTTTCTATGTTTGAATGGTTCTCTTTATTCTCCATTTATTTGTTAATTTCACTACTAATAATAATAAACAAACCCAAATAATGTAGGGCGGGTTTTACTCGATGGATTTATAATTTAATCGTTGATTTTTTGGTCTAATAAATTTTTTAATTCCTTTGGAAAGTTCAAAACAGAATCTTTTAAATTATCGTTCTTTTCTCCAATATGTAATATCCACTCTCTAAATTCTTCTGCGATTGCATAACTGTCTTCATATCTTTCTAGAGTATCCATTGCAGAAATTCTGTTGGTAGCCCAACAGGTTGCAATGTCGATCCGTTTTCTAATGAAATTGTCCATTGAAAATTAAAAGTTGTATATAGATAAACACATCAAATAGCTTATGTATTGTCTAATAAGTTACAACTTTGTACTTCCAAACAATAATTTAATCTTTAATTTATATTTGAACAGATTTTTGGGCTAATTATAAAGAAAATATAAAGAATCAGGGTTAAACTGCCTCGCTGTGATTTGCAAGTAGCCTTTCCACTTCCTCAAAACCCTCTTTAGCTGAATTTATTGCAAGTTCCTCGCTAACTTTTTCTTCTGATATTAATTTTGCAGAAATTTTCTTTAAAAGAGTTTCTTTTTTTTCTCTTAGTGAACTAACAATTTCTTCTTCAATGATAGATTTTATTGCTTTAGAAATTATTTTTTTGTCATTTGCCTCCTCAAATGTGCCCTGGACTAATTCCTGAATAAATAATCGATGCACCTCACTACTTCTTAGAAAGCTTTCTGTGGCATTAATAATTCCTTCAACAAGAGCTTCATCAGGTTCAGAATCATTTTCTGCCAGCTTAAATTCCCAATCTAAATGTCTTCTTTGCCAACCTGCCGAGTGGAGACTAGGCATGACTGTCTGTGAATAAGTATCAACTGACATTTCATAAATTCTCTCTGCTAATTTCTCGCACCAGTCTTTACCATGTTTTTCTAGATTTTTCTGCATAGCTTGTCTTGGAACAGCATGACCACCATGATGACTGTGACATACTCCATCAGGACATTCGATTGCTTTTATACTCATTGAATTATTTAGTGCCTATATATTCTAGATAGCTATTTTTTTTAGAAAAGAAAATATATTTTTAACAAAAATCCAAGACTTTTGACTTTCTTCAATTTATATTTAGTATGTTAAAAAAATAAATAAATTGACAAAGATACTTATTCCTTCCGAAACAAGCTCTGGTGAAAGGAGAGTTTCAGCTACACCAGAAGCGGTAAAGAAATTAAAAAGCCTAGGATGCGATGTTTATATTGAAAGTTCAGCAGGAAAATTATCAGGATTTAGTGACTTATCATATGAAGAATCGGGTGGAACAATAATAAACAACGTAGATCAAAAAATTTGGGGTGAAGCTGACTTAATATTTTGTGTTCAAACTCCATCAGAGGATAATTTAACTAAGTTAAAGAAAGGTGCTGTTCTTCTTGGTCTTCTTAACCCATATGGTAATAAGGAGCTTCTTAGGATTATAAATAGTAATAAGATTTCAGCTTTATCACTAGAGTTGCTTCCGAGGATTAGTAGAGCTCAATCTTCTGATGTTCTTTCTTCACAGGCCAATATCGCTGGATATAAAGCAGTTCTCTTGGCTGCAAGTGAGTTAGATAGATATTTCCCAATGCTTATGACTGCAGCAGGGACAGTCCAACCTGCAAAAGTAGTGGTTCTTGGTGGAGGCGTTGCAGGATTACAGGCAGTTGCGACGGCGAAAAGACTTGGAGCAATAGTATTTGTATCTGATATTAGACCTGCTGTTAAAGAACAAGTAGAGTCCCTCGGAGCAAGATTTATAGAACTTCCTGAGGTTGAAGAAAAGCCAGGAGAGGCGGGAGGTTATGCAAAAGCTGTAACACCCGAGTTCCTCTCAAAACAGAAGGCAATTTTAACTAAATATTTATCTGAAGCTGATGTTGCTATATGTACTGCACAAGTTCTTGGTAAAAAGGCCCCTGTTTTAATAGACTCACCCATAATTGAAAAAATGAGGCCTGGAGCAGTAATTATTGATTTAGCAGTTTCTCAGGGAGGGAACTGCGAAGGAACAAAATCAAATGAAACTATTATCAAAGATGGGGTAAAACTTATAGGAGCGAGCGAATTACCCTCTTCAGTTCCTTATGATGCAAGTTCACTTTATGCTAAGAACTTAACATCTTTGATTACACCTTTTATAAAAGATGGTGTAATTAAATTAGATAAAGAGGATGAACTCATTTCTGGATGTTTATTAAGCGATGAAGGAGTTGTTCTTCAAAATAAAGTTTTTGAAAATTGAGGTTTTAAAATTATGTCTTTTATAAGTCTTCTTTGGGTTCTTTTACTAGGTAGTTTATTAGGTCTCGAGTTAATTGGAAAAGTTCCTCCTACTCTTCACACACCTCTAATGAGTGGAGCAAATGCAATTTCAGGAATAACAATGCTTGCAGCCTTGACTTTAATAGTAAAAGCAGAAGGTAACGTACCACTTTTAATTATTGGTTCAGTTGCTCTTGGATTTGCTCTTTTCAACGTTGTAGGCGGTTTCTTTGTAACTGATCGAATGCTCGCGATGTTTAGTCGTAAACCATCAAATAAGAAGTAATTTTTAACATGAATCTACCTGAAATTATTAATTTCGTTATTGACCTTCTAGCTGTACTTTTACTGGCTTTAGGAATAAAAGGATTGTCAAAAGTAAAATCAGCAAGGGATGCTAATAGATTAGCTGCATTTGCAATGTTGCTATCAGTAGTAGGATTACTTTCTTATTATTTGGGCACTTCTGGAATTGCTATTGAGTCTTGGATTTGGATAATAATTGGATCAATCATAGGTAGTTTATTCGGAGCAATTCTTGCAAAAAAAGTACCTATGACCTCCATGCCAGAAACAGTGGCATTGTTCAATGGTTGTGGAGGAATGTCATCGCTTTTAGTGGCCTTAGGAGTAGCTATTTTTCCTATATCCGGTGGCCAAGAAAATTTTGATTTTTTCAAATCACTGATTAACGAAGTTTCAATATCTGTTTCTATATTTGTTGGTGCCATAACTTTCACAGGTTCAATTGTGGCGATGGCAAAGTTACAGGGTTGGTTGTCAACTCCAGGATGGACTCAGAGCAAAGTTAGACATTTTGTAAATATTGTTTTTGCAGTTGCTTCCTTGATAGCCTTTTTTGATTTGACAAACGGCAATACAAGTTCTATTTGGCTTTTAGTTATAGTTTCTTCTTTATTAGGCATTGGAGTTACATTACCAATTGGTGGAGCTGATATGCCAGTCGTTATATCTTTATTAAATAGCTATTCAGGGATTGCAGCAGCAGCAGCAGGTTTCGTTGTAGATAGTCAGCTTTTGATAGTAGCAGGCGCAATGGTTGGAGCAGCAGGCCTAATACTTACTCAAGTAATGTGCAAGGGTATGAATAGATCATTGGTCTCAGTTCTTTTTGGAGGATCATTATCTGCACAAAGTACAGCATCTTCTGGTTCAGGAGAATATACAAATATAACTTCTTGCAGTGTTGAAGAATGTGCATTGACTTTAGAGGCAGCCAACAAGGTAATTATTGTTCCTGGTTATGGTTTAGCGGTAGCTCAAGCTCAACATACTTTAAGGGAAGTGACAAAAAAACTAGAGCAAAACGGTATTGAAGTTGTTTACGCAATTCATCCTGTAGCAGGGAGGATGCCTGGACATATGAATGTACTTTTAGCAGAAGCAGATGTTCCTTACGAACAACTTAAAGAGATGGACGTTGTAAATCCTGATTTTCCAGCAACGGATGTTGTTTTAGTTTTAGGAGCAAATGATGTGGTTAATCCTCAAGCTAAAAATGATAGCTCTTCTCCTTTATATGGCATGCCAGTACTTGATGTGCAGGAAGCAAGAACGGTATTTGTAATTAAACGTGGTATGAGTGCAGGTTACTCCGGAATAAAAAATGATTTATTTGATTTGCCAAATACTTCAATGGTTTTTGGTGATGCAAAAAAGGTACTGAATGATTTGATTGGAGAATTAAAGGATCTTGGAGTTGGGGAGAAATAATAGTATATCTCTTAGTTTTTCAGATTACGTAAAAAATCAGCCATTTCGAGAGGTTTTACCTTGGATAGGTGGCGACTTACAAACTTTGAGAGATACTTTTGTTATTGATTTTGGTAAATCAAAAAAAAATAAAAAAATAATCTTTCCGATTAATAAAATTCTTTCTAAAAAATTTGAATATGATTATCTTCTAGGGTTTTTAGAATTACCTGAAAACTTAGACTCACTTAAGGGTTTTGTAATCGTTACACATGGTTTAGGGGGCTCAACTAAACGGTTTGGTTTAAGAAGAATCTCAAGGAAATTAGCAAATAATGGTTTTGGAGTTCTTAAATTAAATCTAAGAGGATCTGGATCTGCGAGATATTTAGCTAAAGGAAATTATTGTGCTAGATGCTCCAGTGATGTTATTTCAGTAATTAATTATTTTAAAAAATTCATTAATTTAGAGTTTAAAGATCTCATTAAGATGAATAATCTTCCAATTTATGGAGTTGGATTATCTTTAGGCGGAACAATTCTTTTAAATGCCTGCTTAGATTACGATGAAAATAATGGAGAAAAACTTTTAGATGGCCTAGCCTGTGTGAGTAGCCCTTTAGATTTATCATCATGCAGTCTCTGTATTGAAAAATCTAGAAATCATATCTACCAAAAATGGTTACTTCATCGCTTAAAAAATCAGTTATGGGACGGATTTAATGATGAAGGCAAAATTCTTAATAATGAGAAATTAAGAAAAAAAATTAGAGCTCTAAAAAGTATAAGGGAATTTGATCAGAAATTTACAGCTCCAAGTTGGGGATTTGATTCTTTAGAAGATTATTATGTTAAAGCTTCCCCAATATTTAGAATCCAAAACTCAATAAAAAAATTACCTCAAATGCTTTTTATTCATGCTAAAGATGATCCTTGGGTTCCATATGAGGATACTTTGAATTTAAGAGGAAAATTTATTGAGAAATTTACTATTCTTATAACTGAAAAAGGAGGTCATAATGGTTTTCACTCTATTAATGGCTGCTGGTCAGACGAAGTAGTAAAGAAATGGTTTATTAGTATCTAGGACTATTTAAAAATGGTGTTTTTTTAAAAATCCATTTTTCTATTGGCTTGTTGTTAATAATATGTGAGGTAAAAATTTCTGAAATTTTTTCTGGAGAAACTTTCTCGTACCAAATACCATCAGGCCAAACAAGAAGAATTGGGCCGTTCTTACATATCCTTAAACAGTCAGCTTTTGATCTTAATATATGAATGTTTTTAGTACAGGGATCATTCTCAAATTTTTTTAAAGTCTTTTTAAGACATTCCCATGTTTTTTGACCTTCATTGCCTTTAAAGCATTTCTGTTTTGAGGGTGTTGCGCATAGTAGAAGATGCTTTTTAATAATCACTTTTATCCAACACTTACGTATTTTTTCCCTTTTTTAATTTCTTGCTTAACAAAAAGTCTGGCCCACTTGTCTACTTCAAGAATATCCTCCAATTGGGGATTCAAATTCAAATTCTCCATATGTGATTCACAAGCTTTACTTATAAAAATTGGGATTTCTTGAAAAGAAATTTTTTCTTTAAGGAATTGTTCAACAGCCATTTCATTAGCAGCATTTAAGACTGCAGGCATAGTCCCAGAAGATTTTCCTGCGGCATAAGCTAGTCCCATGCATGGATATTTAAACTTGTCTGGCTCTCTAAAAGTTAATTTTCCAATTTCACTTAGGTTTAATCTTTTCCAATTTGTTTTATATCTCTCAGGCCAACTCATCGCATATAAAATAGGTAGTTTCATATCTGGCCAACCTAATTGAGCTAATACTGATGAATCTTCCATCTCAATCATTGAATGAATAATACTTTGAGGGTGGATAACTATTTCGATATTTTCGTAAGAGGTCCCAAATAAATAATGAGCTTCTATAACTTCTAGTCCTTTATTCATAAGAGTTGCAGAATCTACAGTTATTTTTTTTCCCATATCCCAATTAGGATGTGAAGTCGCATCTTCCACTGTGACATGCTTTAAATCCTCAACGGGCCAATCTCTGAAAGCACCACCAGAAGCTGTTAAATGTATGGCTTTTAAACCTTTAGGCATCTCTCCTGTTGAAAAATCTGCATTTTCATAATTCGGTAATCCTTGTAAACATTGAAAGATAGCAGAGTGTTCTGAATCAGCGGGTAAAAGCCTACTATTATTTTTTTTTAATGCAGGAATAACAATTGGACCTGCCGCAATTAAAGTTTCTTTGTTAGCAAGTGCAATATTTTTCCCCGCATTAATTGCTGACATTGTTGGAATTAAGCCTGCACATCCTACTATTCCCGTAACCACAGTATCTGCCTTATCCCATGCTGCAACTGTGTTAATCCCCTCCTTTCCACCTAAGACCAAGGGAGCACTATCTAAATCTAAGTTATTGATATTATCTTTTAAATCATCTATAAGATTTTCATCCTCAATCGCAACTACTTCTGGTTTATGGTTTTTAACTTGTTCGGTTAATAAATTAATATTTCTTCCTGCCGATAGAGCTACGGCTTTAAACTTATTAGGCTGCTCACAAGCTATTTCGAGAGTTTGAGTCCCAATTGAACCAGTAGAACCGAGCACAGTAATGTATTTCAATTTTCTCTGATATTTCTAATATCTTCCCATTTAAAGGTGTATTTAAAAAACAAAAATTTCAAATTGGTTTTTTTCTTAAAATTTAGATCCTTATCCATGTTGTTATTTCCTTTGATTGATCAATAAGTTCAATACCTTTTTCTTTTAACAAATTCCTAATTTCATCGGACTTCGTATAATCCTTGTCCTTTTTTGCTTTCAATCTTTCATTAATAAGCGTCGATATTTCTTCATCTGTTATTTTACTTTCTTTTACTAAAACCTCTTTTTTAAGACCAAGTACCTCAGTCAACTTTTCAAGAGTTTTAAAATTCTCAAGTAGTAAGAATTTTTCATTTAGGTCTATTTTAAAACCTTCGACCCTTTGAAATTGGTTTAAAAAGTTTTTTAATGGTTTTGCTAAATCGTAAATAATTGCAATAGCACCTGCTGTATTAAGGTCATTTCCCAAAGCCTCAGAAAATTTAAGCTTTTTTTGAGATAATTCAAAGCTTATTTTCTCTTTATATTCTTCTTCGATATGTTCATTTTTATCAATAGATCTAAAAGTACCTTTTGTAAGGTCCATAAAAGAAAGGGCTACATTAATGTTTTTCCAAGCTTCTGAAGCACTCCTTAATGCTTCTTCAGTAAAATCAAGTGGTTTTCTATAATTCACAGTCATAACAAAATATCGCAAAGTCATAGGGCTTATACCTGACTTAATTAGCTCTCTGATAGTTTTAAAATTTTTAAGGGATTTACTCATCTTTTGTCCATTTACATTGACCATCCCATTGTGTAACCAATAGTTCGCTAGCTTTTTGCCATTGGCTGCTTCTGATTGGGCGATTTCATTCTCATGATGTGGAAAAATCAAATCAGAACCACCTAAATGGATGTCAATAGTATCTCCTAATTCATCTTTTACCATCGCCGAACATTCAATATGCCATCCTGGCCTACCTTTGCCCCATGGCGAATCAAAAAATGGTTCATCATCTTTGGCTTTTTTCCATAGTGCAAAATCTTGCGGATTAAGCTTTTTACTATTTTCATCATTAGCCATTCTTCCTTGCTGATTGATATTTTGTTCTTTTATATTTTGATTACTTAGCTTTCCATAGTTTTTATTTTTAAAAACAGAATAATAAACATCTCCATCCCTAGAGTATGCATAACCTTTGTCCTCAAGGATTGTTATAAATGAGCAGATATTGCATATATGATTCGTTGCTCTTGGCATACTATCGGGACGCATTATTCCTAAAGAATCCATATCTTTATGAAATTCAGTAATATTTTTCTCAGATACTTCCTTCATTGAACTGCTTTCTTCTTTAGCTCTTTTTAAGATCTTGTCATCAATATCTGTAAAATTTTGAACATACTTCACTTTGAAATCACTGTAAATTAAAAATCTTCTCAATACATCCCAAGCTATATAACTTCTGGCATGACCAAGATGACATAAATCATAAACAGTTACTCCACAACAATAAATTTTTACTACATCATCAATAGGCTTAAAAACCTCAACTCTTTTGCTTAACGTATTAAAAAGTTTGATCATTTTAAATTAAGTATTTCATAAAATTTATTTTGTCTCCATCCAATTGTCTCCAATACCAATATCAACTAAAAGAGGCACCTTTAATTTTACACAATCTTCCATAGTCTTCTTTACTAATTTCGTCGTAATTTCCAAAGAATCTGGTTCAACTTCAAACAATAATTCATCATGTACTTGTAAAAG
>QCQS01000002.1 GCA_003212115.1 Prochlorococcus sp. AG-455-E15
ACTCCAAGACTAAATCTATTTATCCCAGCATTTATAAATCCAAAAAGATCATCTTTAGTAAAACTAGCTGGATCAACCTCCATAGTAATTTCAGCACCATAGTCAATTCCATAATTTTCTTTAAAAAGATCAATTAATTCTTTGATTTGGGTTGGATCTAAAATTGATGGTGTACCTCCTCCTATATAAATTGTCGATAAAGGTGCTTTATGCTTAATCGACAATATTTCTTTATATAAAAATTGCAAATAATCTTGAACAGTTTTGCTTCCATAACCTTTTAAAGTTTCAACTTTGTCTCCCAATGGAATAACTGCAAAATCACAATAAAAACACCTTCTGTGGCAAAAAGGAATGTGCACATAAGCACTTCTTGGAAAATTATTCATAATCTAGATTCATTTTAAGCTTCAAAAAAGGTATTAAGGATCGCAAAAAATAAAATCCTTATTTACTCAATTAATAAATCCTAGTAAATTATAAATATGACAGATATCTTAGTCTTAATTTTATTTGTATTATCTGGGGCTGCTTCAGGATGGCTTGGTGTTGATTTATTGCCAGTAGACATACTCAAACAGGTATCTAATGTAGAAGGTTTTAGAATTGTTTTAGCAATAATTGGTTTTTTTGTAGGATTAGCTGCTGGTTTTGTATTTCTTCAACTTAGAAAGACCTTTCTCGATCAAATAAGAACAATGCCTACGGACTTACTAATAAGTAGGGCCGTTGGATTAATTTTGGGATTACTTGTTGCGAATCTCCTACTTGCTCCAATACTATTGATTCCCTTCCCTAGAGAGGTTTTTTTCGCAAAACCTTTGTCAGCAATATTAAGCAACATCTTCTTTGGTGTGCTTGGTTATAAGTTGGCAGATACCCACGGAAGGACATTATTGAGATTATTTAATCCAAATAATACTGATGCATATCTAATCAATGAAGGAATCCTCCCTGCTGCAAGTCCAAAAATTCTAGATACTAGCGTAATTATTGATGGAAGAATCAATGGTCTACTAAGTTGCGGCTTATTGGAAGGACAATTAATTGTTGCTCAAAGTGTAATTGATGAATTACAAACTTTAGCTGACTCAAGCAGTAATGAAAAAAGGTCGAAAGGCAGAAGAGGTCTCAAGCTATTAAAAGAATTAAGAGATTTATATGGGAGAAGACTTGTAATAAACCCAACAAAGTATGAAGGTAATGGGGTAGATGAAAAACTTTTGAAAATTACTGAGGATATGTCAGGAACTTTAATTACGGCGGATTATAATCTTTCTCAGATTGCAGAAGTTAAAGAATTAAAAGTTATGAATTTGAGTGATTTGGTTATCGCCTTAAGGCCAGAAGTACAACCAGGAGAATCACTTAATATAAAAATCGTGAGAGAAGGCAAAGAAAAAATGCAAGGTATTGGATATTTAGATGACGGCACAATGGTAGTTATTGATGAGGCAAAGAATTTTGTGGGAAGCAGATTAGATATTGTTATCACAGGAGCATTACAAACTCCTACTGGAAGAATGGTCTTTGGAAAACTAATAAATAATCCTGAGTCAAACAAATCTTTTAAATCACCAGCGACACAGGGCTAAATCTAGCTAGAATCAGTTCAATCTTAATTTTGTGATACAAATGACTGTATCTGCTCCTTATTACGGCGAAAACACCGTCATGAGGACCCCTCCCCCTGATCTTCCCTCTCTTTTACTGAAAGAGCGAATTGTTTACCTTGGCTTACCATTATTTTCAGATGATGATGCGAAAAGACAACTAGGAATGGATGTTACTGAGCTAATCATTGCTCAACTTCTTTATCTAGAGTTTGAGGATCCAGAAAAACCAATCTTTTTCTATATCAATTCAACTGGGACAAGTTGGTACACTGGTGACGCAGTTGGTTTTGAAACAGAAGCTTTCGCAATCTGCGATACTATAAGTTACATCAAGCCTCCAGTACACACAATATGTATCGGACAAGCAATGGGGACTGCTGCAGTTATCCTTTCATCTGGCACTAAGGGGCAAAGAGCCGCTCTTCCGCATGCCTCTATTGTATTGCATCAACCTATAAGCGGAGCAAGAGGCCAAGCAACCGACATCCAAATAAGAGCTGAGGAAGTTTTAAAAAATAAAAAATCAATGCTTGAGATTTTATCTCGTAATACTGGAAAAACTATTGAAGAACTTTCAAAAGACTCAGACAGGATGAGTTATCTCAACCCCCAAGAGGCACTAGATTACGGAGTTATCGATAAAATACTCACAAGTCAAAAAGATCTACCAAATAAAATTTAACATTCACAAAACTATTTTAAAATCATGCCAATAGGAACTCCAAGCGTGCCTTACAGACTTCCAGGAAGTCAATACGAAAGATGGGTTGACATATATACAAGACTAGGTGTTGAAAGAATACTTTTTCTTGGACAAGAAGTAAATGATGGTATTGCTAATAGCCTTGTAGCACAAATGCTTTATTTAGATTCTGATGACAATTCCAAACCCATCTATCTGTATATTAATAGCCCAGGAGGATCAGTAACTGCTGGCTTAGCTATATATGACACTATTAAATACGTAAAAAGTGATGTAGTAACCATATGTGTAGGCCTCGCAGCCTCTATGGGAGCTTTCCTATTGGCAGCTGGAACAAAAGGGAAAAGAGTTGCTTTACCTCATAGCAGAATAATGATTCATCAACCCTTAGGAGGAACATCTCAACGTCAAGCAAGTGATATCGAAATAGAAGCTAAAGAAATTTTAAGAATTAAAGATATGTTAAACATGTCTATGGCAGATATGACAGGTCAATCATTTGAAAAAATTGAAAAGGATACTGATAGAGATTATTTTCTAAGTGCGGAAGAAGCAAAAAATTATGGCTTAATCGATAGAGTAATTACACATCCAAGCGAAGCAAATCAGTCTTAAATTTTCAAAATTTATTTTTTAATTTTAATTTTTAAATTAATAATTTTTTTGGTTTATTTACACCTTAATGTCTAAAATAATTATTATCAAATGCAAAGAAGCTACAACTAATGACCCAACTCTTTTACGACACAGATGCAGATCTAAGTCTTTTAAATAATAAAACAATAGCGATTATTGGATACGGCTCACAAGGTCATGCACATGCCTTAAACCTTAAAGATAGCGGTATGGATGTAATTGTTGGATTATATAAGGGAAGTAAGTCTGAAAGCAAAGCTATTAGCGATGGTCTACAAGTATTTAGTGTTTCTGAAGCTTGCGAAAAAGCAGACTGGATTATGATTCTCCTACCAGATGAGTTTCAGAAAGATGTTTACCTTAAAGAAATAGAGCCAAACTTAAAAGAAGGAAAAATATTAAGTTTTGCTCATGGCTTCAATATAAGATTCGGACTTATCAAACCTCCTAGTTTTGTTGATGTTGTAATGATTGCCCCAAAAGGACCTGGACACACTGTCCGTTGGGAATATCAGAATGGTCAAGGTGTACCAGCATTGTTTGCAGTAGAGCAAGATTCTTCCGGAAGTGCAAGATCATTGGCGATGGCTTACGCTAAAGGGATTGGCGGAACTAGAGCTGGGATTCTTGAAACAAACTTCAAGGAAGAAACAGAAACTGAT
Organism: Prochlorococcus sp. AG-455-E15; assembly: GCA_003212115.1. Classification (GTDB taxonomy): domain Bacteria; phylum Cyanobacteriota; class Cyanobacteriia; order PCC-6307; family Cyanobiaceae; genus Prochlorococcus_A. The sequence continues at coordinate 3,618 of QCQS01000002.1, forward strand.
TTATTTGGCGAACAAGCTGTTTTGTGTGGAGGATTATCAGAACTCGTCAAATCAGGCTTCGAAACTCTTGTAGAGGCAGGATATCAGCCCGAACTTGCTTACTTCGAATGCCTACATGAAGTTAAACTTATTGTTGATTTAATGGTGAAGGGAGGCTTATCTCAAATGAGAGATTCCATATCAAATACTGCAGAATATGGAGATTATGTAAGCGGTAAAAGACTTATTAATAGTAATACAAAGAAAGAAATGCAGAAAATTCTAAAAGATATTCAGGATGGGACTTTCGCTAAGAATTTTGTGGAAGAATGCGACAAAAACAAACCCTTAATGACAAAATTAAGAGAAGAGAACTCAAAACATGAAATTGAAAAAGTAGGTAAAGGACTACGTTCAATGTTCAGTTGGCTGAAATAAATTTATTTTTAATTTTTCTTGGATCGATTGGTTTTGATTTATTGACCGGCGATCCAAGATTCTTAATCCACCCTGTTCAAGTAATTGGCTTTTACATAAAAAAAATATCTGATTTCTTCATAAATAATTTTGGAGAAAATAAAAATGTATTGTTTTGGGGAGGTTTCATTGTAGCTATATCAACTATTGGAATCAGTTTTGGCTTAGGAAAATTGATAGAACTCAGTTATGTGGAATCAAGAAATCATTTTTTTAGTGGATTTTTAATTTTTTTTGGACTTTCAAGTTGTATTGCGACTAAGGGACTTATTTCAAGTGTTAAAGAGATTGCAGAGCTAATAGAATGCAAAGAAATTAATGACCAAAATAAGAGAATAATCAAAGAGAAGGTACAAAGAATAGTAAGTAGGGATGTAAGGTCATCTTCTATAAAACATCTCTTGAGATCAAGTACCGAGAGTCTTACCGAAAATTCTGTTGATGGAATATTTGGGCCGTTATTTTGGATTTTTATTGGAATTGTTTTTATGAAGTTTTCAATTTTTCTACCAGGGCCTTTGTCACTAGGTTTTTCTTATAAAGCCATAAGTACTCTAGACTCAATGATAGGTTACAAATATGATTATTTTAAGTATTTGGGTTTTTTCAGTGCAAAAATCGAAGATATTTTTACGTTTGTTCCTTCAAGATTAGTTTTAATAACATTACCTTTAGTTAGCTCCAAAGTTAATAAGTATGGATCAATAATAAAAAAAAGTTATCTTGATGGTAAAAAATATGATTCACCTAATGCTGGGATTTCAGAAGCCATATTTGCCTATATTTCTGGTATTAAATTGGGTGGTAAAAGTAAATACAAAAATGAAATTATTGAAAAGCCAATAATTAATGAGAATGGAGATAATTGCACTGAAGAAAAAATCAAATTAATTTGTCAACTAATTTTGAGATTACAATTTTTATGGATAATAATTTTTGTCTTAATTTTTTTTATAATCTCAGGTTTAGTTTAATAATAAATTAGTTTGAAAATTATTAGAATATATCAAAAATCTATGCAAGAAAACGGCTCTCCAATGGAAAATCAAAATGATGGTTTAACTAATACATCATCAACTGAAAATGAATACTCAAAATGGGTAGACAATCAGGGTGATGAAGTAAAAAATGTTTTTGGATTTAATAGCAGCGCTGAGCTTGTGAATGGTAGAGCAGCTATGATTGGGTTCTTAATGCTCATATTAACCGAGTTAGTTTTTAGCGGCAGGCCTGTTACTTCTTCAATTTTTGGTATCAATTAAAAATGGAAGAAAAAAAATCTAATCCAATAAAAGCAATCCTATACATTTCTGTATGGGTAATAATTTGGGGAACATTAGGCTCTTTCATTGATTATCCTCTTTATAAAAATAAAATTTACTTAGAAGGAAGCATATATCAGTATCTTACTTTTACAATTACAGCGTTCATATCCATAATAAGTGCAAAGTTTTTTTATAAAAAATTTGAGTTATAAAAATTTGTACCTAAATTTCTTAATAATTTTAGCTGGTTCTTTTTTGTCATTTGACTCGTAAAGTATCCACTGATGCGTCTCAGTATCATGATCACAACCATATTTTCCAGAAATATTATCGTAACTTGAAAGATATGAATGACAATTCTGGTCTGCCTCAAAAGCAGAGTCATAACCTGCTAGAAAATATATCAAAAGCAGAATGATTACTAACAAAAAAAATAATTGAAAAACTAAATTTACTACCTTCATAAAAATTTCTAAAATTTAAATATATCATTTTAAAAAAAAATTCGATCTAAAAATATTTAACGACCAACATTAAAAACAAAGTCACGGAATTCTTGATTTTTTAAATAGAGGATGACTAGCAATATTAAAATCAAATTTAAGCCTAATACTATTGATCCAAAAATATTTATTTGTTTTTTACCTGGCAAAGTGTAAGTAAATTTTTTACCTTTAAGAAAAGCTGCCAAGCCTTTTTTTTCTTTTTTTGACTCTTTTATTTCAGCATCTTTTTTTACTTCATTGTCAGAAAAACCTTTATCCATTAAAACTTAAAATCCAAATTTATATTATTCCAAAAAAATAAAATTTTTTAATAGTTAACAATTTTTAATCACATATGGGATCGAAAATGAAGTTCTCTCATTTGAGAAATTTTCTAAAAAATAAGCTTCAATAATTGCCGATTGCAGCCCCAATAAACTTGATTGACATTTGAATCTATTTTGGTCAAATACAAGTAATTGAAGTTTTTCTAATTCAGAAACTAACTCTTTACAAAATTGGGGTTGAGAATATTTAACACAATAACTAGCTTCTTTTAATATCTCAGATTTTGTTGATATTGTTTCGGCCATAACAAAATTAGATAAAAACAATAATTTTAGGAATAAAAAAATTAAATATTTCATTACTTCTTAGGACTTCAAAATTTGAGATACCCTTTTGATAGTTTTTATCATTTAACTATTAGCATAGTATTGCAATAAAAAAAAGATGCTCTAAAAGAGCACCTTGGTATTAAGGAAAGAAATAGATTAAAAAGATTACCCTTGAACTCTATCCTTAAAAAGTTTACCTGCTGAAAATGTTGGAACTCTCTTAGCAGGTATTGCTATTTTCTCGCCTGTCTTAGGGTTTAATCCCTGTCTTGCAGAACGATCTCTTGGTTCGAAAGAACCAAATCCTAGTAAGGAGACTTTTTTGCCTTCCACTACTGAATCAACAATAGTTTCGATAGCTGCATCAACAACTAAAGAAACATCAGTTTTTGTGAGCTCTGTACGAGCAGCAACAAGATTTACTAAATCAGCTTTGTTCATTGAATTGTTTGTAAAGCAGAGATTTAAAGACAAGTGTTTTAAACAAGCCTAAAAACCTCGAACTTGCATATCATATGGAGCAAATACAAATCCGGCAACCGAAAATGCCGGCGGCGCAAAGCTTTATACAAATCTTAGGGACATTTTTAGCTCCATTATTTAGTTTTATAGCCTCATATTTTTCTTATATTAAATTAACCCCTTTAACCATAAAAAAGCTAAAACCGTTGGTAGCACTTGATTTATCCTTCAAAAATCCAACTTGATTTATCAAAGAAAAAATTTCAAAGATAAATAAAGTGAAGAATTTGTGCCATTTATTATGTTTTATTAATTTTCAGATATATTTCCTTCTCATCACATGAAAAAACATAATTTGTATTTTGAAATCAAGAAAAATCTTGTTTTCTAATGATTAAGCTTGCTCTCTAAATCTTTTTAAGCATTAAGCAGATCGAGGGACAAATTGTAATCAACTTGGAAATTAATAATCTCCAGAATCTAAGAAAGTTGATTAGTGAAACCTTAAATTTTTGTTTTTTTTTTTAGTTTTATACCTATTATTCAGATATTAGTAATTTGAATAAATTATCTCATTATTTAATTAATCAATGATAAACAGAAAGTGAATCATATTAATAAAGGGAAACCATTTCCTTTAGGAAGTTCTCTAACTTCAAATGGTGTTAATTTTTCCCTAGTAGCCACAAATGCAGAATATGTAGAAATCTTATTTTTTGAGAAAGAGGACTCTATTTACCCAAAAAGTATTTTGAAACTAGATCAGAATCATAATACAGGTCCCTACTGGCATGCGGAGGTAAAAAATCTTAGTGAAGGTTGTATATATGCTTTTAGAGTAAAACAAAAAAATAATGCTCTAAATAATAACTATGAAAAAAAAGTATTACTTGATCCATGTTCAAGGGGTATAACTGGGTGGGGAAGTTATAGAAGAGAAAATGCATTAAAAACTCAAGAAAATACTAACTCTTGTCTTAAAAGCGTTGTTTGCGATAGAAAATTATTTAATTTTAAGGATTTTCCAAGACCAAAACATTCTTGGGAAGAAACAATTATTTATGAACTCCATATAAAATCCTTCACTGAATCAACTGATAAAAATGAAAGTTGCTTCAAGAAATTTTTAAAAAAAATTCCTTATCTCAAAGAACTGGGAATTACCTCAATCGAATTACTTCCAATTTTTTGTTTTGATCCAACTGATGCACCAAATGGTTTAGAGAATTTTTGGGGTTATAGTCCAATTAATTGGTTTACCCCGCATTTTGAATACCTTTCGAATGAATCAGCTAAAAAGAATAGAGAGGAATTTAGAAAATTAGTTGAGGAGTGTCATAATGCAGACATTGAAGTTATTTTAGATGTCGTATACAATCATACTTCTGAAGGAGATTACAAAGGTCCTGCGATATGTTGGAAAGGTATAGATGAAAACCTTTATTACTTTATTGGTAAAGACAAAAATTATCAGGACGTATCTGGGTGTGGGAATACTATTGCAGCAAACAGAGGATTAGTTAGAAAACTAATAATTGAATCATTAAAGTGTTGGGCGAGTGAATTTGGAGTAGATGGTTTTAGATTTGATTTAGGAATTGCCTTATCAAGAGGAGAAAATCTCTCGCCACTCGATAATCCTCCAATTTTTGAAGATATAGAATGTGAACCAGAACTTGTTGATATAAAGTTTATAAGTGAGCCATGGGATTGTGGTGGTTTATATAAATTAGGTGATTTCCCATCTAAGAATACTTTCACTTGGAATGGTCACTTTAGAGATGATTTGCGGAGATTTTGGAAGGGGGACAAAGATACAGCTTGGAATATGAGCGATAAAATCAAAGGGTCTCCATCGATTTACAAAGGAGATACTATTTTCCCAAAATCAATAAACTTTATTACTTCACATGATGGATTCACACTAAAAGATTTAGTAACTTTTAATAGAAAACATAATTTTGCCAATAGAGAACAAAACAGAGATGGTGATAACCATAACAATTCTTGGAATCATGGTATAGAGGGACCAACTACAAACTTTTTAATAAATGATTTAAGAAAAAGACAACAAAAAAATCTTATTCTTAGTTTACTTATCTCTAGAGGTGTTCCAATGATACTTATGGGTGATGAGATAGGAAGATCACAAGGCGGTAACAATAATTCTTGGTGCCAAAATAATTTATTGGGCTGGATGAATTGGGAAAAAGGTAAACAAGATTTGGAATTATTAGAATTCTTTAAATACGGAATAAAAATTCGAAAAAAACTTATAAACATTTTTAATCCATCATTCTTCCCTAATAATCAAACCAATAAAAATATTCCAACATATCATTGGCATGGGACAAATTTAGATAGCCCTGATTGGAGTAGCTGGTCTCACACAGTTGCCTTTAGCATTAACAAAGGCAGTACTAATCCTCTGGTCTGGATAGGTTTAAATGCGTATTCAAAAAGTATCGATTTCCCCTTGCCGAAATGTAAATATAATTGGTTAAAAGTTATTGACACTAGCATGACTGAGATTTCTGAACCCTTAACTCTAAATGAAAAATCAGTTTCCATAAAGAGTAGAAGCTCTTTATTAATCATTTCAGAAGAAGTATTTGGGGCAAAAAATAATTTATTCTAAAAGCGGGCGGCGGGAATCGAACCCGCATCTTCAGCTTGGAAGGCTGAGGTTTTACCACTAAACCACGCCCGCGTTAAGTAATAGAATTACCATTGCAATAATACATTATCAAACAATCAACAAAGTAAAAAGATTGGAAAATTCACACTCGAAAAAAAATATTACTAGATCAACAACAAGATTAATGTTCTCTTATGGGCTAGGAGATGCAGGAACAGGTTTAGTCGCTACGCAATTTGGTTTTTTTCTGTTCAAATTCTTTATTTCTGCTGGTTTACCAGTAATAATTGCAGGGTCATTATTAATGTTAATAAAAATATGGGATGCGGTGAATGATCCGTTAATTGGATGGTTAAGTGATCGTACTAAATCAAGATGGGGGCCTAGAATCCCTTGGATGGTAGCAGCATCTGTTCCTCTTGGTTTCTCTTTAGCTGCAATATGGTGGACACCCACTGGTTCCTTGCTAACCAAGACTATTTACTATGCAATAATTTCTATAATCGTAATGACCGCTTATACAAGTATTAATCTTCCTTTTGCAGCTCTATCTACTGAAATTTCTGAAAGAACAGCAATAAGAACAAGATTAAACGCATCTAGATTTACTGGCTCAATAATTGCAGGTCTAACTGGTTTAATAATTGCTGGAGTTGTATTGGGTTCTGAAGGGTCAGCAAATAATGAATATTTCTTAATGGGTAAAATTAGCGGATGTATTGCGGTTGCTGCAACATTAATTTCTTGCTGGGGATTGGCTCCATTTGCAAAAAAAGCAAGAAGGCCTTCAGGAAAAGTTGAAGCTATAACACTTCAATTTAAAAGGATCTTCAGAAACAAAAAATTTCTAAAAGTTATTACTCTTTATATTCTTCTCTGGTGCGCCTTACAATTGATGCAAACAGTAGCTTTAATCTATGTAGAGGATGTATTGTATGTGCCAGCATACATTGCGAAGTGGATCCCGATACCTTTCCAAATTAGCGCTTTAGTGGGTTTACAAATATGGACCAGAGTATCAAATAAATTGAACAGGATATCAGCCTTAAACTATGGAGCAATTATGTGGATTATTTCATGTACGGCAGCTTTATTTTTACCTTCTTTGTCAAAAATTTCAGGAGTTGGAGATAGTTTATTCCTAAATGCCGGCAACATATTTTTGTTCATTCTTTTAATCTTTATAATCTGTCTTATTGGCATTGGAGCTTCAACCGCTTTTCTTATACCTTGGTCACTACTTCCTGATGCAATAGACGAAGACCCGGAGAAACCGGCAGGATTATATACCGCTTGGATGGTACTTATTCAGAAGATTGGTATCGCGTTTAGTGTTCAATTATTAGGATTTTTGTTGTATTTATCAGGTTATCAATCATGCTTCGTTGATAAAGATAGTCTAAATTTTATTGAACAATGCTACTCAGCACAATTAACTATTAGATTATGTATTGGTTTTATACCCTCAATATTGGTAATAATTGGTCTTTTAATCATGAGAAAATGGGATCGAAAATTAATTACAAACTAATATAAAGATATGTATTACCCTAATTTTTTAAAAAGACTCCTAAGCAGCTTAATCATTGGCGGGCAAGCAATTAATTTTATCTTTAAGGGTAAAATTTCCAAAAATGATCTCTTTGACCAACTTATGGAGTCAGGTCCTGGCAGTTTATTAATTGTATTAATTACAGGAATTGCTGCAGGAACAGTTTTTAATATTCAAGTCGCATCACAACTTACAAGTATGGGGGTTTCAAGTGAAATTGGAGGTTTATTAGCAGTAGGCATGGCAAGAGAAATGGCTCCTCTTCTAACTGCAACTTTAATGACTGGAAAGGTTGCCACTGCCTATGCTGCTCAACTGGGTACTATGAAAGTCACAGAACAAATTGAGGCCATAACCATGTTAAGAACTGAACCAGTCCAATATTTGGTAGTCCCAAGGTTACTATCGATGGTAATAATGTCTCCAATACAGTGTCTTTTGTTTTTATCTGTAGCTTTATGGAGTGGACAGATTTGGAGTACTATTTTTTATAAAGTTCCTCCAATAGTTTTTTGGACATCTGTAAGATCAGGTAATGTCAGTTTAACCAGTACAGACTTAACTTCAATGTTAATTAAATCTATAGTGTTCGGATTACTTATTTCAATCATCGCTTGTGGATATGGACTCACAACCAAAGGAGGTCCAAAAGAAGTTGGAACAAGTACAACAGGTGCAGTCGTAATGACTCTCGTTACTGTATCTTTAATGGATGTATTACTAACGCAAATTTTATTTGGTTGATTCTATGTTTAATACTAAGTCAAAAAAAGAGGAGCCAGTAATAATATCTCCTTCATTTCAGTTACCAATCATTTTAATAGTTTTAAGTTTTATGCTTTTGTTTTTGAATATTGGTTCTTTGCCAACAATAGTTTTTGCTTCTTTTAGCTTTTTTTTATTACTTCAGTCATTCACCTTAAGAATTAAAATAACTAATGATGATTTTATCGTTTTACAATTAGGGAAAGAGATAAGAACTTTTCCATTCAAGAACTGGATATCATGGAAATTCTTTTTCCCTATAATTCCAGGTATTTTTTATTTTAGAGAAAAGTCCAGTCCTCATTTATTACCAATTTTATTTAATCCAAAGCAATTAAAAGATGAGCTAATAAAAAAAGTTAACTCCCTGGAAATTAAAAATTCTTAAAATTCAGACTTTGCCTAATCATCAAAATTATCTAAATGACCAATACAGAAATTTCCGAAAATAATCCTGAAAAGGAATTAATAATAGAAAAGTCAATTTCAGATGATAAAACCAAACAAATTAGTAAGAAAAATACAACGCAAAATAAAAAAATTTCTCCCAAAAACGACAAATCAACTAAATCTTTTGATGAAATTTCTAATGAAATTTTTAAAGATCTCGTTTCAAAAAAAGACTCTTTAGTTAAAGAAATAAAACAGTTAGAAATAAAAAAAAATGAAATAGAAAAAGATATTGAGTCAAATTTTAAAGGACAGTCAGATAATATCGCAAAAAGAGTGAAGGGCTTTCAAGAATACTTAACTGGAGCTTTGCAGAATCTTTCGCAAAACGTAGAGAAACTTGAATTAGTTTCTCAACCAATAATCGTAAAGCCTTCTCCCCTTGATGAGAAAAAGCAAAACAATAGCACAAATAATATAGTTAATGTTCCTGCTCTTTCTGAAACATTTAAGCCAGATGAAGGAATTATAAAAACTTGCTTTTCAAGTTTCAAAGAACAACCTGACTTTTATGCAGAACCCTGGAAATTAAGACGGAGTCTTGATTCGTCGGATATAGAAATTATGGATGATTGGTTCTTTAATATGGGAGGAAGAGGTTCTCTTGAAAGTAGAGGATCTCGACAAAAAAATGCCTTATTGTCAGCTGGTTTAATATCTATTCTTGGCGAATTATATGGAGATCAGTTTCAGACTCTAATTTTAGCTTCGCAGCCTGAACGATTAGGTGAATGGAGAAGAATCCTTCAAGATTCACTTGGCCTCACAAGAGATGACTTTGGACCTAATAGTGGGATTGTTCTTTTTGAAAGGCCAGAAGGTGTCATTGAAAGAGCTGACAGATTAGAAGCCAATGAAGAATTGCCATTTATTATCATTGATGCAGCAGAAACCTCTGTTGAGATTCCAATACTTCAATTCCCATTATGGGTTGCATTTGCTGGTTCAGATGATGAAATTTACGATGATCTTGAACTAAACTAAGGTTTATGGATATCTTAATTATTTTTACAAGTTATCTTTTAGGGTCACTTCCGACAGGTTTTTTGATTGGGAAATATCTTAAAAATATAGATCTAAGAACTATAGGTTCTGGATCTACAGGTGCAACAAATGTCTTAAGAAATGTTGGGAAATGGCCAGCACTTTTTGTATTTATCATTGATGTTGGGAAGGGCCTTCTTGCAGTAAAAATTGCTCAATATTATACAAATCAAGGATTAATAGAGGTAATAGCAGGGATATGTGCTATCTCAGGACATATTTGGCCAATATGGCTTAGAGGAAAAGGAGGAAAAGCTGTTGCGACTGGATTAGGTATGTTTTTAGCTCTTTCTTGGAAAGTTGGGCTCGCATCTCTTGGAATTTTTTTAATAGTCCTAACGAAAACTAAATTTGTTTCTTTATCCAGTATTTCAGCTGCAATCTTACTTCCTATTTTTATGTTTTTTTACCTAGGTCAATTTATGCACTCATACTTTTTTATAAGTTTAATTGTGGCATTATTAGTAATCTGGAAACATAGAACAAACATAACAAGATTGCTTAATGGAGAGGAATCCAAAATTAATCAGAATCAATAGATTTAAATATTTCTATTAGAGCTTTATCAGGATCTAAAGCTTTTGATATTGATCTGCCAATAACTAACTTAGAGGCGCCATTATCTATAGCTTCATGGGGAGTCATGATTCTATTTTGATCATCTTTATTGTCAATATTTAATCTGATACCAGGTGTAATAAGTTCAAAATTATCCTTATAAATAGATCTCAACATTTTTACCTCCCAAGGGGAACAAACACATCCATCTAATCCGGCATCAAAAGACAACTTTGCTAGTCTCAATACATTATCTTCAATTGAATTATTTCTATCAAGATCAGTTTGAAAATCTTTAAGAGAAAAGCTTGTTAAAACAGTTATTCCTACAACAACTGGAGGTTTAACACTGACTGAGGTAGCTCCTTCTAAAGATGCTTTTTTCGAATCTTTAAGAGCTTTTAGACCTGCTGAAGCATGAATAGAAATTATATCAACCCCTAATTTTGAAACTTGGAAACATGCTGCACGCATGGTATTTGGAATATCATGAAATTTTAAGTCTAAAAAAATTTTTTTATTTAAACCTTTTAATATTTCAATAACTCTTGGACCTTCCCTAACAAAAAGCTCTAAACCAACTTTTACCCACTTAACATTAGGACATTTTTCCAGAAGTAATTTTGCTTGACTTAAATCTAATCCATCAATTGCCAATATTATTTTATCTTCTGAATTAAATCTTTTATTCATCAATTTTCAGTTTTCAAACCTCTTAATAATTTTTTTTCCAATTTGCAAAATTTTCCCTTCCAAATCATTTTTTGAATTAAAAACTAAATCAGGATTTACTACTTTCTGACTATCAATTTTTACACCCCCACCTTTAATAGATCTTTTGGATTCGCTGCTAGATTTAAAAAGTTTTAGAGCACTTAATAAGTAAAAAAACTTTACTGGAAAAACTACCTCTTTTAGAGAAATCTCTGGAATTTCTCCAACTTTTTCTTTTTGTCCAAGGAATAATTTTTCGCAGTTTGATTGCGCCTTTAATGCTTCTTCAGCCCCATGAAATAAAGTAGTAACTTCTAAAGCCATTCTTCTCTGTAATTGACGAGGATTTGAGTTTGCAAGAAAACTTAAATCTAATTTAGTAAGTAATTCAAAATAGGAAGGTATTATATTATCAGGTACTTTTTCTAGTTTTGAATACATTGAAAGAGGATCTTCAGTCAAACCGACGGTATTAAATTCAGATTTACTCATCTTCTTAATTCCATCTAAACCTGTCAAAATTGGCAGCAAAACACCAAATTGAGGGTCTTGTTTAAAATGCCTTTGAAGATCTCTTCCTATTGCAATATTAAATTTCTGATCTGTACCTCCAAGCTCAATATCTGATTGAACAACTACCGAATCGTAACCTTGTAATAGTGGATATAAGAATTCATGCAAAGCAATTGGAACTTGCGAAGTATACCTTTTATTAAATTCCTCCTTAGCTAGCATTTGACTAACTGTTACACTCCCCATTAATTCAATTATCGAATTAAGATTTAATCCTTTTAACCATTCACTGTTATATCTAATTTCTATTCTATCTTTTGAATCAAAATCTAAAATAGATTCATTAGCTGGCTTTCCCATCCCTAGTTGGGTTAAGTATGTTTTTGCATTATCCTTAACTTGTTTTTCGGATAACTGAACTCTTGTTTTGTTTTTCCCCGTTGGGTCTCCGATTTGAGCAGTAAAATCCCCAATAATTAGAACTGCAATATGTCCATTATCTTGGAATGCCCTAAGTTTTTTAAACAATATGCTGTGCCCAAGATGAATATCTGTTCCAGTTGGATCAATCCCGAGTTTAACCCTTAATTTTTTATTATTTTTTTTCGCATGATCAATTATCTCCGAAAAGGTTTTATCCGTTCCCTTAATTGGGAAATATTCTTCTATTCCTCTTGAAAGCCATGATGGCAATATTAAATTATCTGACATAAAGCTTTAACAGTTAAATTTAAGAAGTTTTATCAAGTTCATCCTTCATTCTTATTAAGGTTTTATTCATTTGATCAAACATTTGATCAGGAGTAATCCCAAATTGACTTAGCTGTGTTTTTAGTTGTTCTACTGTCATTTTTGCTTGAAAATCTTCAGACAATTCAAATCTCTTCATAAAAACCTTATAGCGATCCATAAGTGATTCCATTTTTTTTATAAACATTTTTTTCCCTTCTCTGTCAAATTTTCCATAATCAGAACCAAGTTTCATAAGTTCTTGGTAATCTGTAAAAAGCTTTTTAGCTTCTTCTTGAACGATGTCTGACTCAAAAAATCCCATTTCTATTTTTTTTACTTCGCAAGATTAAGGCTCAATTACAAGATAACAAGAATCTTTTAAATTGATTAGAACATTAATAAATTTTAGTTTATAAATAATTCTTTGATTTATATTTATTCAGAATTAAATTTAGTAAAGATGTTTCATAAATATTGGAAAAATTTAACGTAAATAATATTTCAAACCAAAATAGACAATTTGAATTATTTGGTTCAAATGTAAATACATCAATTAATTTTCAACACTCCAATAATCTAAAAATCAAGGGCGAAATACTAACTGAATGGAGAAATAGAATATATAATCACCAATTCAAAATTTCAAAAGATACGCACAATAAAACTTTGCACCAAACAAGTCTTCCTATAAAAACAATTTCCAATGAAAGAAAAATTGATCCGTTTTCCCTGCAGCCATTATCATTGAACTTTTGGAGAACCAATCAGTATATACACAATGGGCCGGCAATGTATTTTGTAATTGACTCGATGGAGAGTTCTAAAATAATCCTATACATAGGAGAAACAAATTCAGCAAATAAGAGATGGAAGGGAGAACATGACTGCAAAAATTACCTCATGAACTATAAAGAAGCCTTAGCTCACAACAAACTCTCAAGTCACCAAGATATTCGTTTCTTCTTAGATGTACCTAGAGAAGTAAAATTAAGACGTAAATTAGAACAGCAACTGATATATTTATGGTTACCACCTTTTAATAAAGAAACTCGAGATAGGTGGGCAACTACTTTCACAAACAACTAAAAGTTTATTAAATCAATTTTACAAATGCAATTTTCCACATTCCAAAAAAATCTTGATAACTGGCAAGGTACTTCATTAATTTTTGGAGTTTTAGAAGAAGAAATTGCAAGCCAACTTGAAAACATAAAATTTGTTGTTGACCCAAAATTATTACTAAAAAAAGTTAATCAAAAAAAATTCAAAGGAGAAAAAGGAAAAACTTTAAGCTTTGAATTTTTAGATCAAAAATTAGAAACTTTAATGATAGTTGGTCTTGGCAAATCAGAAGACCTAAATAAAGTTGATATAGAAAACTCTATAGGAAATTTAGTTAGAAAAACTGTTGATAAAAATGAAAAAATTAGCATCTTTCTACCTTGGGAATTAATAAATTCAAAACTAGAAATAAATCAATTAGCAGAGTCAGCCAGGTTATCTGCCTATAAGGACAATAGATTCAATAGGAAAAAAGATGAAAAGAAAGTTCTTAAAGAAATAGAGTTTTTGGATTTAAAAAAATTTGAGAATATTAGCTTTGAAGAGACAGCACAAATCTGTGAAGGTGTGGAACTAGCTAGAAGACTTGTAGCCGCCCCTCCAAATAGTCTTACACCTCAGGAAATGTCTATACAAGCTTCTCAAATAGCTAAAGAACATGGTTTGGAAGTAAAAATTTTAGAGGCAAAAGATTGTGAAGATTTAGGAATGGGTGCATATTTAGCTGTAGCAAAAGGTTCTGATCTAGATCCTAAATTTATACATCTTACTTTAAAAACAGAGGGTCCTGTAAAAGAAAAGATTGCACTTGTTGGGAAGGGTTTAACCTTTGATTCTGGAGGATACAATCTGAAAGTAGGAGCATCTCAAATTGAAATGATGAAATATGATATGGGAGGAAGCGCTGCAGTTTTAGGAGCAGCAAAAGCACTTGGAGCAATAAAACCAAAGGGATTAGAAATTCATTTTATTGTGGCATCCTGCGAAAATATGATAAATGGATCTGCAGTACATCCTGGAGATGTAGTTAAAGCATCTAATGGTAAGACAATTGAAATAAATAACACTGATGCAGAGGGTAGACTCACATTAGCTGATGCTTTAACTTACGCATCAAATTTAAAACCTGATTTCATAATAGATCTTGCAACTTTAACAGGAGCTATTGTTGTTGCATTAGGGAATGATGTAGCTGGATTCTGGAGCAATAATGATGATCTAGCAAATGACCTAAAAGCTGCATCAGCCCAGTCTGGAGAGGAATTATGGCAAATGCCTCTACAAAAATCTTATAAAGAAGGTTTAAAGTCTCATATAGCTGACATGAAAAATACAGGTCCTAGAGCAGGTGGCTCAATAACTGCTGCATTGTTTTTAGAAGAATTCTTTGATAAAGAGATTAAATGGGCTCATATTGATATTGCTGGGACTTGTTGGACTGACAAAAATAAGGGAATTAACCCATCAGGTGCAACCGGTTTTGGAGTTAAAACTCTTGTTCAATGGATTAAAAATAAATAACTATATTTGAATCATTCATTCCAAAGATTTGCTGATCTAGCGTTATCGCCCCATAATTTATCCAACCTCTGATCTCTCCCACATGAGAATCTATAGAACTTATATTTTAATTCATTTCTCTCAGCAAAATCCTGATGATATTCTTCAGCTAACCAAAATTGACCTTTTGATTTTAGTTCTACAGATATTTTTTCTAATGGCACACGCAGTTCATTAGAGGCCGAAGCAATCGCATTGATCGCATCACTTTCCTCAGTTGCATCTTTAAAAAAAATCACTGGCCTATAAGAATCTCCACGATCACAAAATTGACCCTTGCCATCCAGAGGATCAATATTTCTGAAATAGAGCCTAAGTATCTCGGGTAAAGTTACCAATTTGGAATCATAATTCACCAAAACCACTTCCTGGTGTCCTTCATGATTTTCGTATGTAGGATTTTGCAAATCTCCGCCTGAATAGCCACTTTGTACAAAATTTATCCCCTTTAATGACTCTAAATCATGTTCTAAACACCAAAAACAACCTCCTGCAAGAATCAATTCCTCTGCAAAAGCATTTACAGGGTTAATAAATATTGAAAGAGCAATTAATATAGGTAAGAAATATTTCATTTTTTTATTATAAAGTTCAAATAATAGAATTAATAATCTCTTTTGCAGCTCTCTGGACTACACCCTTTTCTCCTAATTCTTTTTTGAGAAAAGCATAACCTTTTTTAATTTTTATATTTTCTGACTTGCCCTCAAGAATCCTACAAGATTTATAGAAAATTTTCTTATCATCAAACTCTTTTTGTACAAACTCAGGGATAATTAATTTATTAACTAACAAATTTACAGGGGAAATAAATTTTACTTTGAAATTGAGAATTTTCTTTGCGATAAAAGCAGTTACCCTACTTACTCTATAACCAACAATCTGAGGGATTCCATATAAAGCTAATTCCATAT
This sequence comes from Prochlorococcus sp. AG-455-E15, assembly GCA_003212115.1. Taxonomy (GTDB): domain Bacteria; phylum Cyanobacteriota; class Cyanobacteriia; order PCC-6307; family Cyanobiaceae; genus Prochlorococcus_A. The sequence goes on from QCQS01000002.1 coordinate 19,405, forward strand.
TAACCGTCCCAGATTTACAAAGCGCAATTTTAGTGAGGGAATAAATGTAAGGCTTTAATTTTGCACTATCTTTTTGAGAAATCACAAGTCCTTTAACTTGATATTTTCTAAAGGCTTTTTTGAATATTTCATCAAAAGCATCACGACAGGATGGGATGAAGACAACCAAACTTGGATATTTTTGTTGTAATTTTTTTGCGGCGCTCATAAAAGTAGGTAATATATAACGCAACTCTTGAGGTCTTGATGCAGGCATTAAAAGTATGATGTTTTGATCTGGTCGAAGGTTTAAAATAGTTCTGGCAGCCTTCTTTAGAGGAAGTTTTTTTGTTAAATCAATCATTGGATGTCCAACCCAAAAAACATTTCCTCCCCTCTTTTTGTAAAAAGCTGCTTCTTTCTTGAAAATTGCAAAAATCTTATCAGAAAACTTAATTAGATTTGTTGTAGTATTATTGCCAACCCTCCAAGCCCATTCTTGAGGAGCAATATAGTAAAAAATTGGAATTTTAGTCTTCGATCTTTTTAATTTAGTACCAATTTTTATGTTGGGTCCCATATAGTCGATCAAAATTAAGCAATCAGGAGGATATTTTTTTACTAATTTATAGAACCTTTTTTGAATTATTATTGTTGGAATAATAAGAGGTAAAGCCTCCCAAATTCCTATTGCACTAATTGCTGTAGTATCTTGAAGAATTTTTACACCCTCTTTCTTCATCCTTTCCCCGCCTAATCCGCAAATTTCTAAATCTATGGATTTTTTTTTAGCTTCATCTAATAATGCTTTTGATAACAAACTTCCGTGCAAATCTCCAGAGACTTCTCCAGTACTTATAAATATCTTTTTATTCATACATTCACTATAGGCATTGGTCCTCGTCTTTCTTTAGATATTGACTCTTTTAAAAAACTACATAATCTTGAAGATGCAATATCTAACTCTCCTTTCATTAATTTTTCTAATGAATTCGAAATCGCATCATTAGATTTAAAAAGTATATTCCAAGTACTTTGAAGTAATTTCAAGTCAAAATCTTTATTTTCAATTAAACCACTTCTCTTAATTCCAATTCTATTTAAACCTCTTAACCTTCCTGGGTGACCTTCGGCCAAACAAAAAGGAGGTACATCTCTATCTACTCTAGTCATCCCTCCAATCATTGCTAAATATCCAATATGTACAAACTGATGAATACCTAAACAACCACCAATAATAGCTTTATCTTCAATCTTTACATGGCCTGCAACTTGAACACTATTTGATAAAACTATCTTATTACCAAGTTCACAATTGTGGCCGATGTGAGTGTAAGCCATCAACAAATTATTATTGCCAATGATAGTTTTTTCTCCTTCATCAGTTGCCTTATTAATAGTTACACATTCTCTGAAAGTATTATTATCTCCAATAATTACTTCGGTATGGGCCCCTTTATATTTAAGGTCTTGGGGATCAAGACCTATAAAAACACTTGGAAAAACTTTATTGTTTGTCCCAATTTGAGTTCTTCCTGAAATAACAGCATTCGGTCCTATTTCGGTTCCTTTCCCAATAGTCACATTAGGACCGACAATAGCTCCTTGAGAGATAATAACGCCATCATGTAATTCGGCACCAGGATCAACAAAAGCATTCGGGTGCACTTTTACACCACTAAAGCTTGAGTTTAATTCAGTATTTTTATTATCCATATCCCTAATCAACTAGTGAAAACATTAATTCTCCAGCACAAACCAACTTCCCATCAACATGCGCCTCTCCTTTAACCTTTCCAAATCTTTGTCTTTTAATTGACAATAACTCACAAGAAATTATCATTTGATCTCCAGGCACAACTGGTTTTCTAAATTTAACATTATTGATTCCAGCGAAGACGAAAAGTCCCTTAGGGAGATCTGGCATTTGCGTTACTATAATTCCACCTACTTGAGCCATCGATTCAACAATTAGAACCCCAGGCATCAATGGTCTTTCAGGGAAGTGTCCCTGAAATTGAGGCTCATTTATAGTTACATTTTTTACTGCAACAGCTCTCTCCCCAGGAATATGCTCTATAACTTTGTCGACAAGAGCAAAAGGATATCTATGAGGCAACAAACCTAGTATGTGCTCAGAAGAAAGTTGGTTATTTTCACTGGATAATTTATTTTCCAAAACAATTAAAGATAAAGTTAATTTTTTAGCGATGAGGCCAATAAAGCATTTAAAGAATGTGATCCTTTATATACTAAAATTTGAGCCTTAGGTAACCCTACCAAAGCCAAGTCCCCAATTAGGTCTAAAATTTTATGTCTTATTGGTTCATTATCAAATCTTAATGGTGGATTAACCCATTTATCACCGTCACAAACAAGGGCATTTTCCAAACTTCCGCCTTTTATTAATCCAAGTTCACTTAACTCTTGAAATTGATCTTTAAAACCAAATGTTCTGGCAGGAGCGATCATTTCAACAAAACTTTTGGGATTTAAGTCAATCACAAAAGTTTGATTTCCAATGGCTTTATAAGCAAAACTTATTGTTGATATTATTGTAGTTTTTTTAGAAGGAGTTGCTGCTATAACTGACCCTTCTTTATTTAAAATTATTGATTTATTGATCTCTTGAAAGAAATTTTCTGGTCTAGGTGCCTTTTTTATCCCTACTTCTTCAAAGTCTCTAACCCACTGAATTGCAGATCCATCTAAAAGAGGTATCTCTTTCCCATCAACCTCAATATGTATATAACTCAATCCGCACCCTGCCATTGAAGATAATAAATGTTCGATGGTATACAAATTTCTCCCCCCTAATTTAACAGCGGTACACAGCATCGTACTTCCAATTAAATCCTGAGTTAACTTAAAAATCTCGTTAGGTTTATCCCTAAAAGAAACATAATATCCTTCTTTCTCATAGGAAGAAATTTTAACTCTTGTTTTTTCGCCACTGTGTAAACCTATACCCTCTCTGGAAATAACACCAGCCAAGGTATAGCAAGAATCATAATTAGCAGGCCAAGAAAACACTTAAAACTTCCATCCAACTCCAAGTGTATATCTCCAATCTCCACTTAAGTCCTTGCTAGCAACATCTAATCTTAATGGACCTATTGGTGTTTTAACTCCAACTCCACCTCCAAGAGAAAAACCAGAACCTGATTTCTGTAATAATTTACCAGGTTTTCCAGGAACTTCCTTTTGAGACCCTAGATCACTTCCTGCATCGACGAATAAAGCTCCTGATATCATTTTCCAAACAGGGAATCTATATTCTGCTGTGCCCTCAACAAAACTTTTACTTACAGCCAACTCACAAGATCCCCAACCTCTAACTGAGGATGTTCCTCCCATGCAAAATGCTTCGTAAGGAGGTAATTCCCCAAGAATAGTTCCAGCCTTAAATTGAAATCCAATAGCTTGAGGACAGTCTTCACTCGTAGCATCGCTCGACTTACATGCTTTGGTTAAATTTATTAATTTTGTTGGGATAAAAAATGAATATGAAGCTTTCATTCTATTAAAAGTTGGAGAGTTTTTTCCCATTGAAACAAATTGTTCGGTACCAAAGCTAAATTTATTTCCTGAAGTTGGGTTGATGGAATTGTTCAAATTATTTCTAGAAGTACTTGCGATAACACTCACCAGTGTATTTTCTTCAGGGCATGAACCATCATTTGGAGTAAATCCAATACAAATGATGTCGCTTATGTTATTTCTGGTTGTAGTTGGGGTCCTATCACCATAGGGTTTTTTGTTTCCATCACCATCAATCATCCTTACTTTCTTAAAATTCATTCCTGCGAGAACTCTCCACTTAGCTACTTTAAATGGATCTCCACCATTTAATGGCCTTGAGAAAGAAAATCCGCCTCCTGTTTTTTCTAAAACTATTGATGAGAAAGTATCAGAGCTAGATGGTGTTTGATTATCTACTGCATATAATCTCCCATTTTTTTCACTTTTAAATTCTTGTGGATAATCTCTACTTAAAAAAATATTTGTTCTAAAAGATGTTTTATGTTTATCTCCCTTAATCCATGGATCAGTTAATGAAAAATTATAGGTAGTTGAATATTCTCCGAAATTTAGATTTAAATTTGTAGTCCATGCTCTTCCAAGTGCATTTGTTTCCTGCAAACCCATTGAAGCAAAGATACCTGAACTATTGCTATAACCAAGTCCACCGGTTAATGATCCTGTTCTTTGCTCGCTCAAGTCTAAAAAAATTATGACTTGACCAGGATTTAAATTGTCAGGACCAAGAGAAACCTTTATATCATCAAATAATGATGTGGCATAAAGTCTACCTATATCAGCTTCTAAAATTATCCGATTAAATATTGACCCAGGTTGTGTTTTTAACTCTCTCTTTATAACCCAGTCTTTTGTTTTCCCTTTCCTAGGTTTTCCATCAATAACATATTCACCATCAGAATCTGGGAATCTTATTTTTACGTCAGAGATAATACCCTCAGAAACTTTTAATGTTACTACTCCGTTCTCAGAGATTCTATCCGGGCTACTAATTCTAGCTAAAGAATACCCTTTTTCTTCATAACGTTTTTTTATTATTTCTATCTTATTTTGAAATTCATTTAAGTTAAGAGTTGTTCCATAGTAATTATTAAAAATATCATCTACGTATTCATTTGAGATTACAGAATCTGTTGGTTTAAGTTCAACTTTTTTTCAAGATTGGATTAGGCACTACATTTACTATTAGTCTCACGCCTAGCGGCCCATCTTGAGAATTTATTTTGACTCCTGAAAACCAACCACTAGCATATATTGCATTTAGGTCTTTATTTAGAATTTGATTATCAACAATGCTTCCTGGCTTTATACTCATTGAATCATATGCAGCCAATTCAAGTTTTCTACCCTCAGGATGATTTTCCCAACCTTCGATAATTATTTCGGAGATAAGAACACTTTCTTCACTAATATCATTATTATTTTCTGCAAGAAAAATTTTTTTCTCTTTTTTGATATCAATCCCATGAAATAAAACATTATTAATATTTGGTATTTCTATGAATGTTGTTGATTGATCAACATCATTTGGCAAATACTTAGCAGCCAATTCTGAATTATTGGATATCAAAATCAATGGAGAAAAGGCAACATTTATGAAAACCTTTCCAATTTTTAAAAAATGTTTTTGCATATTACTTGTGATTAAGAAAATGAATCATTTTTTATTCAATTAGGTTTTAGAAAATCGTTTATTCTTCGGTGAATTTCACTATAAGCTTCAATTAAACCTCCTAAATCATTCCTAAATCTATCTTTATCTAGACTTACAATTGTATCATTTCTTTGATTTAGATCCCACAATCTACAATTATCAGGACTTATTTCATCTCCGAGAATAATATTATTTCTAAAATCATAACCAAATTCCAATTTGAAATCTACAAGTTGAAGTTGAATATTTTTAAAAAAACTTTTCAAGATTATATTAATTTTTAAAGTTAAATTTATTATTAACTCTAAATCATGAGAGCTTAATATGTTCATTAATTCAATTCTATCTTTTGTAATAAGGGGATCATTAAGTTCATCATTTTTAAGATAGATATCAATTAATGGTTTTGATAGCAAAGTTCCAGGTTTAATAGTTGTTTGTTTGCATAAAGAACCATAAGCTGTATTTCTTAGAACAATTTCTAATGGAATTACTTTTATTTTTTTTGCAATCATTATATTTTCATTTTCAAGTTCAATAAAATGAGTTGGAATTTTTTTCTTAACTAGAATCTCAAAAATTCTTGCACTTATTAAGCAATTAAGTTTGCCTTTACCTTCAAATTTTTCTTTTTTCAACGCATTAAACGCTGTAGCTTCATCTTTAAATTCAATTTTTACTTTATTGGCATCATCATGAGTAAATACTTTTTTTGCTTTGCCTTCATAAATCAACTCGTATTTATTATTCATTAACTTAAAACCTCATTATTATTACTAAAGTACTTTTTATAATTAACATAATTATTAGAAGTCAACTTCAAATGATTTTATTTTCATTTTAACTGATTATTCATCGAAACCTCATAACCTTAAAAAAACAAATACATGGGAATTCATTCACCTAGTTCTAGGAACTTTATTAGATTAGAAAATATTTTAATAATTGGAAATGGCGGGAGAGAAAACTCTTTGGCTTGGGCTATTCAAAAAAATGAATTAGTTAAGAAAGTTTATTTAATACCTGGTAACGCTGGTTCAGAAAGAATAAATAAATGTGAAAGAATAAAAATTGATATAAATAACAAAAATGAACTAGTCGAAAAGCTTGATTTTTTTAAGATAGATTTAGTCGTTATTGGACCAGAAATACCTTTAGCAAATGGATTAGCTGATTTTCTTCGAAAAAAAGATTTTAAAGTGTTTGGTCCTAATCAAGATGGCGCAAAACTAGAGTTCAGCAAATCTTGGGCGAAGGAATTTATGCAAAACGCAAATATTCCAACTGCAAACTTTTGGAAAGTCAATACTTTAGAAGAAGCTAAAAAAATTATCGACTCATCATCAATTCCACTTGTAGTAAAAGCTGATGGTCTAGCTTCAGGTAAAGGTGTTTTTATTCCTAATTCAAAAGATGAATGCTTTAAAGCAGCAGAGACAATTTTTAATGGCAGATTTGGCGACTCTGGGAATGTAGTTGTTCTAGAAGAAAAAATTCAAGGGCCAGAAGTTTCAGTTTTTGCTTTATGCGATGGGAAGAGATACACATTACTTCCAACGGCCCAAGATCACAAAAGACTTAATGAAAAAGATAAAGGTCCCAATACAGGAGGTATGGGAGCTTATTCTCCTGCTCCATTATTAACAGAAGATTACCTTGATAGGGTCACCAAAGAAATAATTGAACCCACAATAAATGAGCTGAATAAAAGAAATATTGACTATAGAGGCGTAATTTATTTTGGGTTAATGATCACAAAATCTGGGCCCAAGGTTATAGAATATAATTGCAGATTTGGTGATCCAGAATGCCAAACAATAATGCCCCTGATGGATCAAAATTTTGTATTTCTTTTAGAAAAATGCTCAATGGGAAGTTTAACTGGCGATGAAAAAATTTATAGTTCTGGTAAAGTCAGTGGTTGTGTAATAGCCACCTCCAAAGGTTATCCTCACGAATATAAAACTGGCTATCAAATAAAAATAGGTAAGATTGATTCGAGTAGTTGTCAAATTTTTGACTCAGGTACTTCTTTTAGTGATAGTGGGAAATTATTAACTGCTGGAGGAAGAGTCTTGAGTATTGTCTGTCAAGATAAAGATTTCGATACGGTTTTTGAAAAAGCATACAAAAATTTAAAAGAAATTCATTTCGAGGGAATTTACTTTAGAAATGACATTGGTCATCAAGTGAGAAAAAACATTTCTACGGAGAATTAACCTTATGGTGAATACTGATAATCGAGAAAGTATAAAAAATAACATCAATGATAATAAAGATATAAATTTTAACTATTGGATTAATGGACTTCTTTCTTGGTGGAGTGGGTTCAGTTTAAGAACAAAATTATTAGCCATAGCAACTCTTGTAGTAAGCCTCCTAATGACAGGAATAACTTTTTTTGCATTAAATAGTATTCAAAGAGATGCCGGTATGAATGATACTAGATATGCTCGAGATCTTGGCTTATTGTTATCTGGTAATGTGACAGAATTAGTCGCTAATAATCAAAAAAAAGAAATTTCAAATGTAGCTGAAAAGTTTTGGAGATCAAGTCGAAACCTGCGTTATATATTCTTTACTGATGCTGAAGATATTGTTCAACTTGGGATACCGATCAGTGCAACACCAACAAGTTCAGACAGTCAGTTTCAGCTCACACGAAAATTAAAACTACCATCAGAATTGAAGAAGAGACCACAATTCCCTTTGGTTAGGCAGCATGCGACACCTCAAGGTCAAGTAACAGATGTATTTGTCCCAATGCTATGGAAAGGCAAATATCTTGGAACTTTAGCTTTAGGAGTCACCCCTAATAAAAAGGCACTAGCAAGTGCTGCCTTAACTAGGGAAGTAACCATTGCAGTTTTTATCTCTATTTGGGTTTTAGTAATACTTGGAGCTGTATTTAATGCACTTACAATTACAAGACCAGTTAGAGAATTAGTAAGAGGTGTTAGAGAAATTTCAAGAGGAAATTTCAAATCCAGAATTTCTTTACCCATGACAGGTGATCTTGGAGAACTCTTAAATGGATTTAACCGAATGGCAACTCAGTTAGAAAATTATGACGAAGCTAATATAGAAGAACTAAAAGCGGCACAAATCAAGCAGCAATCATTAATAGCTACAATGGCTGATGGTGCAATATTATTAGACTCACAAGGCAAAATTGTACTTACTAATCCAACAGCAAAGAGATTATTTCGTTGGGAAGGAAGATTTTTGGAAGGTAAACATTTTTTAAATGAAATCCCCGAAATTTTATCCAACGACTTACATACAAATATAGGATCTATTTTAAATAGGGAAAAGGAGAAGGACGATTTAAGATTCAGTTTAGGAGAACCAGCAAGAACCTTAAGAATTGTTTTACAATCAGTATTAGACACAAATAAGGTTGAATTAAAAGGAATTGCTGTGACAATCCAAGATTTAACTAGAGAAGTTGAACTTAACGCTGCACAAAATAGATTCATAAGCAACGTATCTCATGAATTAAGGACACCACTTTTTAACATAAAAAGTTATGTAGAGACCTTACATGATTTAAAAGATCAGCTTTCTGATGAAGAACAAATAGAATTTTTAGGAATTGCTAATTCAGAGACTGATAGGTTAACAAGACTTGTAAATGATGTATTAGATTTATCTAGATTGGAGTCTGGGAAAATTGTTCAGCTAGAGCAAATGGACATAAAATCAGCAATAGAACAGACTCTTAGAAACTATAGACTTAATGCTTCAGAAAAAAATGTTTCATTAGCCCATGATATTGAGGAAACTATTCCTCCAATTCTTGGAAATTTTGATTTGCTTTTGCAGGTTTTTTGATAATTTATTAGGAAATGGATTGAAATTTAGTCCAAAAAACAGTTCCCTAATCATAAGAGCTTATACTTGGCCAGATTCCTGTCCTGCCTTCCCTCCAAGTATTAAAAATGATGCAGCCCCTCAATGTGAATTAGTTTCACCACTTCCAAAAGTAAGAATTGAGATTGCTGATACTGGCTCAGGAATATCTCAATCTGATCAAGAAAAGATATTTGATCGTTTTTATAGAGTAGAGAATTCTGTTCATACTGAGCAAGGAACTGGATTAGGTTTATCTATAGTGCGTGGAATAATTGAAAAACATGGTGGAGAGATTCGTATGGCTAGTGAATTAGGAGTAGGAACAACTTTTTGGTTTGATTTGGCCTTGGCACAATCTGATAAAGATGAATTATTGACAAAAGCTATTAATAATTCAGATTCTTTTCCAGGTTCTGAAATTAAAGAAATTATCTAATTATTATCTATTCCTTTAAAAACATTTTGTACATTTTGATCAGGCACAACTCTGTGAGGGGCACCACTAAATATTTGTTCAAAATTAGAAAAAGAATCCTTTATTTCTGGGCCACTATTTGTAATAATAAATTCTCTTATTCGTTTATCGTGCCATGATCCCCGCATTTTAAAAACATTTAAAGCTCTTGCCATCTCACCTTTTATTTCTACATATTGAAGCAACAATATTGTGTCTGTAATTGTTGAGATATGAGAATCAGTTATAGAATGGCTTCCCATAAATTCTTCTGCAGTATTAGTAAAAAAGCCTGCTATTTCCTCTTGTTTTGTATAACCAGTAACAGCAATTACAAACTGTCTAAATGCATTCAAACTTACACCTCTGGCTAATGCAGAGAGAGAGTCAATTGCCATTCTTTTTGGTTTAAATTGATTAATTTGCGTTTTTATAATTTGTAAGTGATCTTCTAAACCAGTTGATTCGGGATATGCACAAATAATTTTTAATAATCCATCACTTTCCATTTTTTCAAAATCTATACCCCAGCTAGTAGCATTCCTAAGCAATTGAGCCCTAGATTCTTCATATGCAAAAAGTATTGCTCTTTCATTGTTGTTATAAGCATCTTCAACAAATTTTGATACCAGCATTGTTTTCCCCGTACCAGTTGCTCCAGTGGCGAGAATAATGGAGTCTTGAAAATATCCTCCACCACACATATCATCAAGATCTTTAACTCCAGAGCTAATCCTAATATTTGAGGATCTCTGCGTTAATCTCATTGCTCCTAAGGCAAACACACTTATTCCATCCATTCCCATAGTGAATGGATATTCACCTTTCATATGTACAGTACCTCTTAACTTCAGAACTTCTAAAGTTCTTCTTCTCTTCTCTGACTCAAGAACATTTCTTAATAAGACAACATTATCAGATACAAATTCTTCTACACCATATCTAGCAATTGGTCCGTAATCATCCACCCTTTCTGTAGTCATAACTGTTGTCACACCTATTTCTTTTAATCTTGCTATCAATCTAAATATTTCCCTTCTAACGACGTAAATAGCATCATACTGTTGAAAGACAGCAGTTATTGAATCTATTGCAACTCTTTTAGCTTTATATTTTCTAATTGCATAACTAATTCTCTCTATAAGGCCAGACAAGTCAAAGTTACCAGCCACATCCTGACCATCAGGATCAGGGGATGCGTCCAATATAAAAAGTTTATTTTGATCAATTAATTCTTGTAGATCCCAACCAAAACTTGCAGCATTTCTAATAATATCTAAAGGTGACTCCTCAAATGTTACAAAGATTCCGGGCTCATCAAAATTACAAATACCATGGTGTAAATATTGCAGAGAAAAAACAGTTTTACCAGTTCCTGAAGTGCCACTAACAAGCGTGCTTCGTGATACAGGCAACCCTCCCCTACAAACATCATCAAAGCCTTCAATTCCAGTTGGTAATTTTTGAACTTGCATTTTATTTGATTTACCAAATTTCTTATCATTCATAGTTTTGTACTAATTAAACAAAAGTAAAATAAATTTTGAATTTATCTTTTATTATAAAAGTTTTAAATATATTATTTATTTCCACTATATTCAGTTTCAGTTAATTCATCAAAAAGTAGATCTAAACCAATTAAAACTTTCTCCCTATCTGAGAGATCTCCTATTATTTTTCTTACTGGTGGCGGTAAAATTTTAGCTAATGTTGGGGTTGCCAAAATCTTATCTTCTTCTGCAAGTTGTGGTTGCTTAAGTACATCAATAACCTTTAAAGCATAAACTCCTTTGAATTCATTTTCTAAAATTTCTCTTAAAGTGTTTAAAGCTCTCATTGAATTAGGAGTATTTCCAGCAACATAGAGTTTTAAAATGTATGTTTTTCTTGCTGCCATTGTTATGGTTCCTGAATTGATATAAAAGATTTAAAACAACCCTTGACTTATTACACTACAAAATAAGAAAATAAACAAACAATTATGATTGCTTATTTGGCTAAATCAAATTATCAATTTGAGCCTGATAGCGTCTTTAAGATATGACTAATTCTAAAAAATCCTCAAACGATTCTCTAAAAACTGATCAATTGTACGCGATAGCAGAAACTTCTGGTCAACAATTTTGGTTCGAAGTTAACAGGTACTATGATATAGATAGGTTAAATGCGAAAGAAAAAGATAAGATAACAATAGAAAAAGTTTTACTTTTAAAAGACAAAGACTCCTTATCTATTGGGAAACCATACGTTAAAGATGCAAAAATTGAATTAGAAGTAGTCTCCCATAAAAGAGATAAGAAAATTCTTGTTTACAAAATGCGTCCTAAAAAAAAGACAAGAAGAAAGATGGGACATAGACAAGAACTTACAAGAGTTATGGTAAAATCTATTTCAATAGGAAAAGTGACCCCTAAGACTTCTTCAAAAAAAGAAATTGTTAAAAAGGAAACTAAACCAAAATCCGAAAAATCTACAAAGTAATTATTTCCCATGGCACATAAAAAAGGAACAGGTTCTACAAGAAACGGTAGAGATTCCAATTCTAAAAGACTTGGTGTTAAAGCCTATGGTGGCGAAAAAGTAACTGCTGGATCAATTTTAATTCGACAAAGAGGTACATCCTTTTTGCCTGGAGACAATGTTGGTAAAGGTAAAGATGACACCCTTTTTGCACTAAAAGAAGGCACCGTATTTTTCGAAAGCATTAAAAGAAATTTAAGAAATAGAAAAAGAGTTAATATAGTTATCTAATTTTCTTATAAGCTCTTGTAGTTATAAGAATTGGATGAAATACTTCTAAAAAATTTAATTGAAGAGTCTCAAAAAACTTTCTAACAATTTGAACATCGTCAATATGAAACGGATATTCATTGTTATCACCTTTGTAGAAATACCAGTTGAATAGAGCAATAGAATTACTATCCATAATCTCACTGAATTTATTAATTTGAGCAGCTGGATCTGCAAGATGCTCCAAGACATCAAGACAAATTATCGTATCAAATTTCAATATTCGGGTTTCTTGTATTGTCTTACAAAATGTAAGTTTCTTTTCGACTCCTAATTTTTTAGCCCTGTATTCAACAAAATTTCTATTTGTTTGATTAATATCTACAAAAAAAACATGCTCAACTTTTGGAGACATAGCGTTTGCTAAGGCATGCGTACCAATACCTCCTCCAAAATCTAAAACTATATCTCTAGAAAAACTCTGTTGAAGTTTTAAAGTATCAGCTATATAGTCCTTACTTGTAATATGCCAAGCAGCTAAATCAGCTACATGCCTATCTCCAACAACCTCAGTATAAAAATCTGAAACATCATTCAAAGCATCCCCAGGATGTGAATTTGCCAAATTCATCTTCGCATTTGCTAAGAATCCATCTAAATCACATTCTCTAATAGATAAGTATTCCATTAAATGTGATTTCAAATTAAAAGCATTGTCTAAAAAGTCTTTTAAAATAAGATCATCTTTTTTCAAATTCTTACTATAAATTTCCAATACCAAAATCATAGAATGATTACAAATCTTTCTCAAAGTATTCTTAATATTAAAAATGGAAACTAAAGATGGATTCTTAGTAATTAATAAAGAAAAAGGCTGTACCTCTCATGATTGTGTTAAACAAATAAGAAAGTTACTAAATACAAAAAAGGTTGGGCACACAGGTACTCTTGACCCAGAAGTTATTGGAACATTACCAATTGCAATAGGCAGTGCGACGAGATTTATTCAATATCTCCCTCAAGGTAAAACTTACATTGGACAAATTAAATTAGGGATAAGAACTAACACTGATGATATTTACGGAGAAATAATTAATCAAAAAAATTGGCCTAAAATCAGTGATGAAAAATTAGATCAATACTTGAATAGATTTCGGGGGATTATTAAACAAATTCCACCGAAAGTATCTAGTGTGCACGTTAATGGTGAGAGGGCTTATAAAAAATCTTTCAAGAATGAAAATTTTAAATTAGCACCAAGAGAAGTAAAAATTGACGAACTTACTTTAATGAAATGGGACCAAATAAAAGGAATCATAGAAATAAAAATCAAATGTTCAGCAGGTACATATATAAGAGCAATCGCAAGAGATCTAGGAGAAATTCTTAATTCTGAAGGTTGCCTCTTTAAACTAAAAAGGATTTCAGCTTGTGGCTTTGATGAACAAAACTCCATAAAAATATCTGATATCGAAAAAGGACAAAAAAACTCCAAAAATTTTATCATTCCAACAATTTCTGCTCTTAATCATATTTCATCATTTGTCTTAAAAAATGAAGAACAAATAAATTTTTGGCAAACAGGAAGAGCAATTAAAGTTGATATTAATTACTTCAATGAAGGTGAATCTTTTGACTATAAAAAACCCATAAAAGTAATAGATAAAAAACGAAAACTACTTGGGATTGGCTTTTTAAATAAAGATCAATTTTGTATAAATCCAAAATTGGTACTTAATGCTAAATAATTTCTATAGGTAATCTTTTCTAAAAGGTTTAATCTGCACTCCCCTGTAAAAATACTTTAATATACTTTCAGCTTTTTGGCCTCTGGACGCCAGATATTTAGCACCCCATTGACTCATACCTACTCCATGGCCTGATCCCTGTCCAAAAACTATCAAACCTTTTGTTGGGGAAGTATTGTTGTTTAATTCTTCCTTAAAAAATTTAAATCTCACAAAATTACTGTTGAGCCCTAATCTTTTTCTTAAAGCTACCCCAGACATTTGATCAGACCCATAAAGCCCAATAAGTTTTACATTTTTTACCCTCCCGGTACTAGTAATATCTAGAATCTCTATATTTTTTAAACCTCCAATCTTGGGAAATAAATTTATTAATTCATTACCCGAAAATTTTTTTTGCCATCTAAATTTTGGATTACTTTTATCAAAATCTTTAACACTTGATAAATATGTATATTTATTCTTCCATACATCTTCACTATTTTCTGTCATTCCGCCTGAGCTGCTATGAAACAAAGCATTAATTAATTTATTTTTATATACTAAAACCAAAGATCTTGTACTTTTAACGGCTCTGATAGTTTTATAAGTTCTTGACTCCAAGCCATTATAAACTTGATTTTTCTGGGTTGAATCTATATCAAATAAATTATTTCCCTTTTGCTTTAAAGCATAAGTTCTAGAAGCAATTGCTTGTGCCTTTAATGCTTCAATAGGCCATTTTGTTGGCATCTCTGAACCAACTACACTACTAAGATATTTTTCTATTCCTAAAACATTTACTACCAATATTTCCGAATCAAGTACAAAGAGATTAAGCTTACCAGAAAATCTCTTCTGACCCACCCATATACCTCTTCCATCAGAAGAACTAACTTGAAATTGTTCATTACTTTTTAAGTCATATTTTTTTTGTTTATTTTTATCAAAATATAAAATTGTTTTATTTTTCTCATTTTTCAAAGTTAAGCCTTTTATTTTTTTGCTTGAAAAAAACTTCCCCTCTATGGTTAAAGGAATTGATCTATCTGATCTGATCCTTAAATTGTTATTTTTTGATATCAAAACTCTAATTATTGGCTCTCTTGATGCAAAAACACTTTCACTCTGAACAACACAAATAAATAAAATACTTATCAAGCAACATTTACTAAAGTTTTTTTGAAATTTAAGTATCACTTTGTTTAAAAACAAATGCTAAATTTGCCTAATTTTGACTAAAAGTCTAAATTTAATCCAGATATATCAATAAAAATATCATAAATAAGTGAATATCACCTTCTTAGGAACAAGCTCAGGAGTCCCATCCTTAACGAGAAATGTTTCCTCACTAGCACTTAAATTATCACAGTCATCAGAAGTTTGGCTTTTTGATTGTGGAGAGGGAACGCAACATCAAATAATGAAAAGCAATATTAAATCTTCACAAATCAAGAAAATATTTATTACACATATGCATGGTGATCATATTTATGGTTTGCCTGGACTTTTGGCTACCTTAGGTTTATCAGGTAATAGTAAAGGTATTGAAATTTATGGTCCTTCAGAATTGCGAAATTTTATAAATTCAGCACTTAAAAGTAGTTTTTGCAAATTATCATTTCCATTGCATTTTGTGGAAGTTGAAAATTTTGCTTCAGAAAATAAAATTCTATTTGAAAACAACAAAATAAAAGTGAATTGCGCCTGCCTCAAACATAAAATACCTGCTTATGGTTATAGAGTGAGTGAAAAAGATAAGCCAGGTATATTTGATATCAAAAAAGCAGAATCTCTAAAAATAGCACCTGGACCAATTTATTCAGAACTGCAACAAGGTAAAAAAGTCGTATTAGCGGATGGAAGGTCATTTGATGGAAAAGAATTCTGTGGACCTCCTAGGGAGGGAGAAAGTTTTGTTTATTGCACAGATACAGTCTTTAGCGAATCGGCTGTTTCACTATCTAAAAATGCCGATTTACTCGTACATGAATCAACATTTTCTCAGGAGGATGAGAGCATGGCCTATGAAAAATTACATTCCACAACAATCATGGCTGCCAAAACAGCATTACTATCTAATACAAAAAAGTTAATTATTACTCATTTAAGTCCAAGATACACTTATAAAAATTCAATTACGCCAACTGATTTGCTTAACGAGGCGCAAAAAGTTTTCCCAAATACTCACCTCGCCAAAGATTTTCTAACTGCAGAAATAAAATAAACTGCAACAGTTCGTTAGCAGGAGCGTTGTAAGTGGCCAACCCATGAAATAATAGTCTTAGGTTTTTCTTTATTGATGTCGATCGAAATGGTCTCTATTTTTTCATCACTACATAAGTCTTTTAAAAGACTATTTATTTTTCTTCCATTAATTATTGGTTTACTTATTAATCCAATCTCTGCAAACGCACTCTATCCTAGCGATCCTTCATCAGTTGACGTTCTAAAAGATGATCTTCACGGTGCCGACCTTCATAATACTGAATATGTTAAATATGATTTATCTAATCAAGATTTAGGAGAAGCTAATCTTCAAGGTGCATATATGAGTGTAACTACTGCAAAAAACTCTAGTTTTAAAGGAGCAAATATGACAGACCTCATTGCATATGCAACACGCTTTGATAATGCTGACTTTACAGATGCAAATCTTACTAATGGTGAACTAATGAAAAGTGTTTTTGATGGTGCAATTATTGATGGAGCAGACTTTACTGATGCAAATCTCGATCTTTCTCAGAGAAAATCATTATGTGAAAGAGCTAGTGGAACTAACTCACAAACTGGAGTCAATACAATTGATAGTCTTGAATGCACCGGCCTAAAAGGTTACATGCCTCCAAAGCCAAAAGCATAAAAGTTAAAGCTAACTAACTTCAGAAGGCAAGATATTACCAGGCTCTTTCGAGCCTGGTTTTTTGCTATACCACCATTCTTGTATATCAGAAGAAAATTTCTTTGAAAAAAGAGTTATAACTGTATCAACAGGTTTTGATCCAGGCTCCAAAATTTGCACTGCGTAAGACGGGCATTTTCTTGAAGCCATATCAGCAACGAACCTAGACCCTATTCTTCTCCAACTAGGCTCCTTACTTCTCCAAGCAAGCCTTGAGCAGGGCCAAGGTAACTCTTCCCTATCATAGAGCCTGCAACATGGTCCAATTACCTTATAACTGTACTGACCTCCATAACTTGACCGAATACTACCATTCTTAAAAAATTCAAATTTATCCATTACAAAAAATGCCACCTTTATAGAGGGTGGCAGAGAAATAATAAATAATCAACTTAGAAACGCTAAATTTTTATAATTAGTACAATTCTTCTTCAGCGTGAGTTGTAATTGTTACATCAGATGTTGGATAAGCAACGCAAGTAAGAACAAAACCTGCTTCGAGTTGATCGTCATCTAAGAAACTTTGATCTGATTGATCTACACTACCTGAAGTAACTTTTCCAGCACATGTTGAACATGCACCAGCTCTGCAGGAATAAGGAAGGTCGATACCTTGTTCTTCAGCCGCATCGAGGATGTATTGGTCATCAGGTACTTCAATAGTTGAATTGAGACCTTCACCTTCGCTGATGAGAGTAACTTTGTAAGAAGCCATTTAAATAAAAAATTGTTGGTAATTAATACCTATCAAATACATTTTTAACATCGATTAGGTCGATATGTGAGATTTTGAAGTAAAAAATGACACAATAAAATGTATGAAAGAGTATCTATAAGAAAAACTTATACTTAGGTTGAATTGCTGGCTTTTTGCGCAGAAATGCATGCCCAATCTTTTCTAGTTGATACATCCAATAATTTCAAGTCATGCTGAATTAATATTTTTATAATTTCATCCTTTTGTGAATTCAGAATTCCACTGAAAATGACTTCCCCATTGTTTCTCAAGCACTTATAGATATTTGGAATCATTCCTTTTATTACTTCAGCAAGAATATTGCATAAAACAAAATCAAATTGTTCGAGTTGATTTTTTAAAATTACCTCATTAAAAGATCCCAAATATGTATTTAATTTGTTTAAATTACCGAAATTTAGTTGGAAATTAGATTTTGTTGAATTTATAGCTAAATAATCATTATCCACGGCACAAACCTCTTTAGCACCAAGTAATCTTGCGGCGACACTCAAAATCCCGCTACCGCTCCCAATATCTAATACCTTT
>QCQS01000003.1 GCA_003212115.1 Prochlorococcus sp. AG-455-E15
CCACTTGCATTAATTTCTTCAATAGCCATTATTTCAGTATCAACTAATGTTTTTTCTGAAATAGCCATTGTTCCAGATAAAGAATGCAAAATTCCAACTGTTACGCTGTCATCGAAACTTCCGGATGTTCCACCTC
This sequence comes from Prochlorococcus sp. AG-455-E15, assembly GCA_003212115.1. GTDB lineage: Bacteria > Cyanobacteriota > Cyanobacteriia > PCC-6307 > Cyanobiaceae > Prochlorococcus_A. Next base: position 137 of record QCQS01000003.1, read on the forward strand.
CGCCACATGAAGTTGCAGTGACAGCAAGTGAGGCAGTAGCTAATCCTGCCAAAATTCGCCTTGAAATTCTCATGAATTCGTTTAAATTAGGTAATTGACCCTCATTAAGGGGATAAGTTAAAAGTTATTAATGTGTGGGGATTAGTTTTGTATCAGTCGTAACTTTTTGTTGAATCCAATATATAAAAAATAATTATTTTTTTATATTCGATTGTTGGGTATATGTGATTCTAAAAAATGAGTTATTTCTTCAACTCCCATGCCGCTACTTAGGTTGGTAAAAAACCAAGGTTTCCCTTTTCTCATGAATTCAGTATCACTTTTCATTATATTTAAATCTGCACCAACCATATCTGCTAAGTCAATTTTGTTTATTAATAATAAATCTGACCTTGTTATCCCTGGCCCCCCTTTTCTAGGGATTTTGTCTCCGGCAGATACATCAATAACATATATTGATAAATCTACAAGTTCAGGACTAAAACTAGATGCTAAATTATCACCTCCACTTTCTACGAAAACAAAATCTAATGGATCAAATTTATTTTCTAAATCTAAAACTGCATTTTTATTTAAGGAACAATCCTCTCTTATCGCCGTATGAGGACAACCTCCTGTTTCTACACCAATAATCCTTCCTTCATCTAAAACTTTTTTGTTTATTAAAAAGTTAGCATCTTCTTTGGTGTAAATATCGTTGGTGACAACGGCTACTTCATAATTTTTTTTCAAGCTTAAACATAGATTCTCTACTAAGGCTGTTTTCCCTGAACCTACAGGCCCAGCAACTCCTACTCTCAATTTGCTGCTCATAAATTAATTTCTAAAAAGTTTTGTATAGAGGTCATTATGATTTTGTTGTGCCATAGCTAAACCTACATTGCCAAAATAAATGTCATCAATTTCTTTGTCCATAATTTCTTTAGAAACTTTTGAAATTATTGCTAATAAATCTCTCTGAATTAGTTGTGCTTTTGTTGACCCAATAGGAATAATCCTCAATGCTGCACTAAGTTGGTTCGCACTCCATGCGTAGAGAAAATTCTCAACCATTTCTAACTTCGAAATCTCAAAACAATAACAAGCCCAGCTCCAAGCTAAAGGCCAGGAGTTTTTTTTACTTTTTTTATACACATATTCAAATCCAAATTCTTTGTTTAGATCAAAGAGAGATTTTGCCATTTGAGTTTGTTGTTCTCTCATTTCGACAGAGTCTTTTGATGAGAGGATCCATTTGTCCAAACTCAATAGCTTTTGCAAATTACTTTCTGTATTTTTGCCGTCGTTTAATTCATTAAAAATATCAAAAAAATCTAATAGTATTTTTGCATCTAGTCTAATTTGGCCAATCTTTAGTTCACTTATGATTAATTCTTTTACCGAATTGGAGTCTTTTAAATCTTTTGTATTTAGGTAACTCTCCAATCCCTCCGAATAACAAAATCCTCCAACTGGTAAGTTAGGACTTATTAATAAATATTTTAATAAGTTACTTTTACTCATGACTATGAGCACCTCTTTCCGGGAAAAATTTTTTTTGAGTATTTAAGATATCAACATTAAAATTTTTAAGCATATTTTCAATTACATAATCATTTCTTGTTAAAAGAATGTCTTCTTCAATTCCTACTTCTACATGTCTATTTCCTAGATGATAAGCGGTTTTAATAAGTTCAATTTTGGAATTTGAACTTATTTCAAGTAGATTTTCTGTTTTGGCAATTATCTCTACATAAAAATTGGACTCATTAGTTGAAAGAATATCTCCATCCTTTAATTTGCCCTCTCTAGGTAATTGTAAAATTATTTCTTGATCACAATCGGTTAATCTTTTACCTCGTAAGATTTTTCTTTCATCTGAACTTAGGGTAAGTTTTAAAAATGAACCTAATCGAGGTTTTTCTTTAATCCAATCAGTTACAACTATTTGTTTATTCATTCTCATAATTAAAATTTTTGGTTACTTTAACTTAGTAATTAAAGAAAACAATTTATGATTAAAACTTCTTGGGAAGGTAATTGTTTCTTAAATTTTTTCAATAATAAAACAAGTTTAGGAGATGTTGATAAAACAATCTTTAAATCTAAATCTACTTCTCCTTATAAGTTATTAAAGTCTACTCATGATAAGGAGGGCAGATGTATTTTACCTGTTCTGCATACAGCAGGGGGATTGGTTGGAGGCGATTTACTTGAGTTTGAGGTAAATCTTGAAAAAAACTCTAAAGTATTGTTGACTACTTCTTCAGCTCAGAAAGTATATGGATCAGTGGGGATATCTAAAATTAATCCAAAAGGAACTTTTTCAAAGCAAAAAAATCTAATAAAGATTCTTGACAATTCTCATTTGGAATATCTCCCCCAAGAAACAATTATCTTTGCTAATGGTTTATATGATCAAAGGTTTAAAGTATCTATTTCTGAAACTTCTAGTTTTTTATTTACTGATTTAATAAGACTTGGAAGATCTTCTTCGGGAGAATCAATTGAAAATGGAGTATTTAGATCTAAATTGGAAATTATGAGAAGTAATGATTTATATGATGATTGGGAATACGTTGATCAAATTGAATTGTCTAAGGGAAGTTATATTGCCAAGTCAGGTATGGATTACATGCCTGTTTTTGGATCTTTAATTTGGATTTGCGAGAAAGATTTTTCCAAGTCAAAAATAAATAATCTAGTGGAAAATATAAAAAAGACTTTCAATGAAACTGATAATAATTTATCTATTGGAATCCTTGAAAATGGAATCTCCGTAAGATTCCTTGGGAGTTCTTCTCAAGAAGCTAGGAAATGTTTTTTTTGTATTTGGAAACAAATTAGGTCTGTTTGTGGATTTTGTGAGCCAAAATATCAAGGTGTATGGCCTTTACAAGATTCTATGAATTATTAATTATGTTCAGAAAGAACCTTTTTTAATAATTTATAGATTAATTTTTTATTATGCATCTTTCACCTCAAGAAAAGGATAAATTATTGATTTTTTCTGCTGCGCTCTTAGCTGAAAGAAGGCTTAGTCGAGGCCTTAAGCTTAATTATCCTGAAACAATTGCCTTTTTGAGTTTTCAAGTTCTTGAAGGAGCTCGAGATGGAAAAAGTGTAACCCAATTAATGTCAGAGGGAACTACCTGGCTTTCAAAATCACAAGTTATGGATGGCATTCCAGAAATGGTTGATGAAGTCCAAATAGAAGCAGTTTTCCCTGATGGGACAAAGTTAGTTACTATTCACAATCCGATTAATTAGTTATGAGTAATTTAATCCCTGGCGAAATAATTCCTGAACAAGGTGAAATTGAATTAAATCTTGGCAAAGAGGTTAAAACAGTAAAAGTTTCTAATTCAGGAGATAGACCTGTACAAATTGGATCTCATTATCATTTTTTTGAAGCTAATAAGGCTTTAATTTTTGATCGAAAAGCAACACTTGGTATGCGTCTTGACATTCCTGCAGGAACAGCCATTAGATTTGAACCCGGAGATACAACTGATGTCAAATTAGTTTCGTTTACAGGTTTAAGAATTGCATATGGTTTTAATTCATTGGTTAACGGTCCTCTAGATTTTTAAAATTATGTCCTATAAAATTGACAGAAATACTTATGCGCAAACTTACGGCCCCACTACCGGAGATAGAGTAAGACTTGCTGATACCGAACTTTTTATAGAAGTAGAAAAGGATTTAACTACATACGGAGATGAAGTTAAATTCGGTGGGGGTAAAGTTATTCGAGATGGGATGGGGCAGTCTCAAGTAAGAAGAGCTGATGGGGCTGTAGATACCGTAATAACTAATGCTTTGATCGTAGATTGGTGGGGAATAATTAAGGCTGATGTGGGTATAAAAGATGGAGTGATTTCTCAAATTGGTAAGGCTGGTAATCCTGATATTCAGGATAATGTTGATATTATTATTGGTGCATCAACAGAAGTAGTAGCTGGTGAGGGGCATATTCTTACTGCAGGTTCAATAGATACCCATATTCACTTTATATGTCCCCAACAAATTGAAACAGCATTAGCCTCTGGAATTACAACCATGTTGGGAGGAGGAACTGGACCTGCAACTGGCACTAATGCCACTACTTGTACTCCGGGTTCTTTTCATATTTCAAGAATGCTTCAATCTGCTGAAGCTTTTCCCATGAATTTAGGTTTTTTTGGAAAAGGAAACTCAACAAACGAGATTAATCTTATTGACCAGGTTGAAGCTGGTGCATGTGGATTGAAGCTTCATGAGGATTGGGGAACGACTCCCTCAACAATAAATTCTTGTCTTAATGTTGCAGATAAGTTTGACGTACAAGTATGTATTCATACTGATACTTTAAATGAGGCAGGCTTTGTTGAAGATACCATTAACGCTATTTCAGGAAGGACTATTCATACTTTTCATACCGAGGGAGCAGGTGGAGGTCATGCTCCAGATATAATTAAAATTTGTGGAGAAAAAAATGTTCTTCCAAGTAGTACTAATCCAACAAGACCTTATACGATTAATACATTAGAAGAACATCTTGACATGCTAATGGTTTGTCATCATTTAGATTCTAAAATACCAGAAGATATTGCATTTGCTGAATCAAGGATTAGAAGAGAGACTATTGCGGCAGAGGACATCCTTCATGATATGGGTGCCTTCTCAATTATCGCTAGTGACTCGCAAGCCATGGGAAGAGTTGGTGAAGTAATAACAAGAACTTTTCAAACTGCTCATAAAATGAAAGTCCAAAGGGGGCCGCTATCGCAGGATTCTGATAGAAACGATAATTACAGAGTAAAGCGATATATCTCTAAAGTCACAATTAATCCTGCAATAGCTCATGGTATTAATAAATATGTTGGATCTATAGAAAAGGGAAAAATTGCTGACTTAGTGTTGTGGAAACCTTCATTTTTTGCGGTAAAGCCTGAATTAGTTGTTAAAGGAGGATCTATCGTTTGGTCCCAAATGGGTGATGCAAATGCTTCAATTCCTACTCCAGGTCCTGTACATGGTCGACCTATGTTTGCAAGTTTCGGCCAATCTCTAATTAAGAGTTCTTTTACCTTTTTAAGTAAAGATTCAATTGATCAAAATATTCCAAATAAATTAGGTTTACAAAAGAAATGTATTGCCGTAGAAAATACCAGAAATATCAATAAATCACACTTAAAACTTAATAGTAAACTACCAAATATTTCAGTTAACCCTCAAACTTATGAAGTTTTTTCTGATGGGGAACTTCTTACATGTGAACCTCTTGATGAAGTTCCAATGACTCAGAGGTATTTTTTGCTTTAGAAGTTTTTAATTAATTCTTTTGTACTTGTCTTTATATCTTTTGACCCAGCAATAGCTAAATCTTCTTGCAGTTTGTTCTCACAAGAAAGAACTCTTGACCAACTTGGTAATTGCTGTGTAGTAGGGCATGCCAGATAATCTTCTGTAGCAGGTCTTAATAGTTTCGCAAACTTTTGAACTGATAATTCTTCTTCGTGTCTATCGTATGGAAGTTGATTCACTGCTGAATCTAATCCAAATTGTTTTACACGATCTTCTCCAACTCTTTTGTAGAGAACTTCTAAAGTAGCTAATTGAGTGCTAGTTAAAGTTTCTGCTTGATGCTCCATGAGACCTCTTAAAACACTTGAAAGTATTTCTGTACACATTTTTTGCAATCCTTCTTTTGAGGAATCCCCAATATTCTTATGTTTATGATCAAATAAACCTAAGTCAACTTGGGCTATTTTGGAGGTTCTTACGTTTCTATAAACCTCTGATAATAAACCTATCTCTAACCCCCAGTCACAAGGTATTCTTAAATTCATCGCAAGGTCTTTAGTAAAAGCAAACTCACCTGCTAATGGATATCTAAATGATTGAAGATATTGTAAAAACGGACCCTTACCAACTAACTGCTCAAGACTCGCTAATAAAGGACCCACGAATAATCTTGTTGCTCTACCTTGCAATTGATTTGTTTCTAAGGATAACCTGCTGTAAAAGGCCTTTACATATGATATTCCATATGATTCGTCTAGAAGCGGAAGTATCATTCTTGAAGGATATAAGGGACTAAAAGTTCTTATATCAGCATCAAAAAGAGCAACAACTTCTGATTTTCTAGTCGCAACTCCTATGCCTTGCCATACAGCCCATCCTTTACCAGGAGTTCCTAAAAGTTCTAAGCCATTTTTTTCTTGGCTTTTTAACAACTTTATTACAGAGGGAGAGTTAGTCCATTGAACGTGAACTGGGAATGGCATTGAGTCGAAAAATGATTTTGCTGCTTTAACTTGCTCAACAGTTTTTGCAGAAAGAGCAATAACTAATTCATTTAAGCCTGTAAGGTTTTTTAAAACTTCTCTTATATCTTTTAATGCAGGACGCTCAAACTCTTCATATAAGCAAGGTATTAAAATGCTTGTTGATCTTTTCTTAAGACTTTTGTTTAATTCTTTAAGTAAATTTCTTGTAACTCCATATTCATGTATTGTTGTGATTAACCCTTGTTGAAAGTCCATTTTCTAATTGATGTGCAGAATGGTATTAATACTTCGATGATTTTTTCAAAGTGAAGCAAATTGATTCAGAGAAAAAATTAGATAGATTAAAAATTGATAAATTGTTAAAAACAATTTATTCAAATAATACTACAGAAGAAATTAATTTTATTTCAAATCAATTATTACAGATTTTAGATGATTTCTCAGAGAAATCTGCTTATGAAGAAATAAGAGATAAGGAAAGGTGGGACGAATCTCATTCTGTTTTAATAACTTATGCAGATAGTATTTATAAAAATGGCGAGTCAACATTAATAACTCTTAGGGAGTTGTTAAGTAAACATTTTGTAAGTCTTTCTAAAGTTGTACATATTCTTCCTTTTCTAAAATCCACAAGTGATGGAGGTTTCGCAGTCTCAAGCTATGATTCTCTAGAAGAAAAATTTGGTGGTTGGGATGATCTCAAAAGTATTTCTAAAAATCATGATTTGATGGCTGATTTGGTACTAAATCATGTTTCCTCATCTCACCCATGGGTTCAACAATTTATTAAATCCCAAGAACCAGGAATATCAAATGTTTTTTCACCGAAACAAAATCTTGACTGGTCAAATGTAGTTAGACCAAGAAGTTCCTCCTTGTTTTCTCAAATAAATACTGAAGATGGCCTTAAACAAGTTTGGACAACTTTTGGTCCAGATCAAATTGATTTGAATTGGCATAATCCAAAGATGACTCTTGAGTTCTTAAATTTAATTATCACTTATTTATCTAATGGAATTAAATGGTTCAGGCTTGATGCTGTAGGTTTTATTTGGAAGGAATCAGGGACAACATGCTTACATTTGCCAAAGGCACATTCAATTGTGAAACTCCTAAGAGTTCTTTTGAATAATCTTCTTGACGATGGAGTTTTAATTACAGAAACTAATGTTCCTCAGAAGGAAAATTTATCTTATCTAATTCCTGATGATGAAGCCCATATGGCATATAATTTCCCATTACCTCCTCTTCTCCTAGAGGCAATTATTACCTCAAGAGCTGATATCCTAAATTCATGGATATTTGATTGGCCAATATTACCTGAGGATACTACGTTATTTAATTTCACTGCATCACATGATGGAGTTGGTTTAAGAGCCCTTGAGGGTTTGATGAATGAGCAGAGAATTAAGGATTTATTAATTAATTGTGAAAAAAGAGGGGGCTTAGTAAGTCATAGACGTTTATCGAATGGTGAGGATAAACCCTATGAATTAAATATTAGTTGGTGGAGCGCAATGGAAGACTCCAGTAGAGATTCCAATCGATTTCAGTTTGAGAGGTTTATTTTAACTCAGTTGCTTGTAATGGCTCTGAAAGGGGTCCCGGCCTTCTATTTGCCAGCATTACTTGCTTCTGAAAATGATATCAAAAGTTTTTCTATGACAGGTCAAAGAAGAGATCTTAATAGAGAAAAATTTAAATTAGATAATCTTTTATCTGTTTTAAATAATCCTGAATCTAATGCTAATAAAAACTTGAAATATCTTCGTAATGCTATGAATGTCAGGTCTGAATTAAAGCAATTTCACCCTCGTTCAGAAATGAAATGTTTGTCTAAAGGTAGAAGTGATATTGTTGTAATTAAAAGAAGTAAAGGTCCTAAATCAGTTTTTGCAATCCATAACATGACTGAAAATAAAATTAATTATCAATTGAATGATAATGATCTACCAAAAATTATTGATAATGATTTCAATACCCAAGATTTTTTAACATCCACTAAATACAATTGGAAAAATATTAGTCTTGATCCTTTTCAAGTTATTTGGCTTAGTGCTTTATAGATAATGATAGAAAATTCTTCTATTTGGGTAGTGAGTGACGTAGATGGTACTTTAATGGATCACTCATATGATTTAACACCTGCAAAAGAGACTATAAAAACACTGCAAAAATTATCAATACCCATAATTCTTTGTACAAGCAAGACGGCATCAGAGGTGAGAGTTATTAGGAATGAACTTAATTTAACGGATCCCTACATTGTTGAAAATGGTGCAGCAATATATGGTGAATCTCTTGAAAAGGTTAATGGAGAAATTATTCTGGGAATGAAGTACGAATTTCTGGAAGAAATCTTAAATTTTATCTCTGAAGAAATTGATTACAAACTTACTCCTCTTAATAATCTCACTGATAAAGAAGCAAATAAGCTCACAGGTTTAGAAGGCAATTCTTTGAACTTAATGCGTGATAGACACTGGAGCATGCCTTTTTTAAATCCGCCATCTAATTTAGAAGAGAAAATTAATATATGTTGTAAAAAGTTCAATGTTGATATCTTTAAGGGCAATAGAATGAGTCACTTACTATCTACAAAATCTAATAAAGGTAAAGCAATAAATGCTCTTAAAGAATATGCAAATATTCAAAATATCGAAATTATAGGTTTAGGCGATTCTCCAAATGATTTGCCCCTACTATTAAATTCTGATATTAAAATTGTTATTCCTGGGAAAGATGGACCTAACTTGACTTTACTAGAACAATTAAAAGATTTGGAATTTACTTTAGCTTCTGAACCAAACGGATATGGTTGGAGAAATGAAATCAATAAATACATAAATAAGCGAAAATTAAGCTAGAAAGATGAATGATTTAAATATTAATTTTCCTCTTGATAAATTTGAAAAATTGATTATTGATATTGGTTGGGAATCATTGGATGATTGGTTCAATTTTTGGAATAATCAAAGAAATATTCTTTCAATTGATCAATATTGGAACAATAAAGTAAATGATGATTGGATTTGGGGTTTAGCTTTACCTCTTTTATCTCAAGCTTATAAATTTCAAAATAATTTTTCTGATAGAAAAATTATTGGGATCTCGGCACTACCTGGTACAGGTAAAACTACACTAGGTAAATGGCTCGAAGCTATATCGTTAAAATTAAACTTTAAAATTGCGGTTATTTCAATTGACGACTTTTATCTCCCATCAGAAGAAATGAAATTAGCAATTAAGAATAATCCTTGGAATGTTTCAAGAGGTTTTCCTGGTAGTCACTCAGTAAAATTAATGTATGAAAAATTATTAAATTGGAAAATAAATGGAGAATTAAATGTACCAGTTTTCGATAAATCTTTGAGAAATGGTTTAGGAGATAGATCTCATTGGAGATTAGATAATCCTGATTTATTAATCCTTGAGGGTTGGTTTTTGGGAATAAAACCTTTTTCTATTGACAAAAATGATAGATTTATAGATAAAACAAATTTGAGTATTGATGAGACTTCTTATATATTAAACATTCAAAATAACCTAAACGAATATTTAGATATTTGGACTTTAATAGACAATATTTGGCACTTAAAGCCTTTGAAATTTGAATATATGAATATGTGGAAAACAAATCAAGAAAAAGAAATGTTTTTCAAGAAAGGTAACGCTCTTAAAGATGATAAATTATCTAATTTCTTGAGAATGCTTAATGTCTCTATACCTCATAAAAGTTTTGATTTTATAAATTCTTATGCGCTTTTATTAATTGATCAAGGAAGAAATTTAGTAGAAGCTCGATTAAATTTGTAGAATTCCTAAATTTCTTTTTTTTCAGTAATTTTTTATACATTTTTTTTTGTTCTATATGGTGTTTAATTGAATTTATTTTGCTGTTAAGAGATGGTTGAGTTTTCTTACAAAAATGAAGGTTGTAGGATGGTTGTTTTGAGATGTATTGGGCCATCAAATTTTTTTTTAGAGAGAGTTTTATTCCCAACTGACATTCTTACTTTTATGGCCCCAAATGACTCAAGAGTTGAAATTTGGGGAAATGAATTATATGGCCCCAAGTTGGAAGAGAGAATAAGAATTTCGGCTGATAACGAAGATTCGACTTTAGTGGCTTAGAACATATATATTGTCTAATTGTCTTCGAGTCAAAATTTTTTACAAATACTTATTTTTTATTGATATTATCTAACTAGTTTTTAGTTTTATAGATGTACTATTTTTCTTCCTTTGCGATAGGAGGTTTTGTTCCTTCTGCAGCTATTGCCGGCGTTTTACTTTTAGTTGGTTTAGGAGCCTTCTTTTATCTTGGTATTAAAGGGCCAACAGATTATTAAAGCTGAGTTTAATGAACAAATGCTTATTTTGATTTTTGATAACCTTACTTGATTAGTTAAAATTATGGATTTAACAACTATTTTATTTATATTAAGCTTACCGTTCGTTTTATTAACAGTTTACTTTGGTACAAAAAATGATTTTTACGAGAGTGAAAATTACAAAGGTGATGGCTGTGCTCATGATGTTAAAAGATAACTATATTTTTAATTTCCTCTAAAAACACATGTCCATCTACTATCAAACTGCCAGACAGGTTTATATATCTCATTGGTAATTTTTATGCCTGCTTTATTACATGTATCCATATCTTTCATGGGAATAGAATGTAATGAGGGACTTGTGATTCCACTAACCTCTGGCCTTCTACCTGGTCCTTGTCTATAAGTTCCAATGATTAACAAGTAGTCATATTCAGCTTTTGCAGAACTAGAAAAGATCAACGAAAAAAGAAAAAATAATATTAAAGTAGATTTTTTTTTCATTTTTCTATATTAGCTTTTAATTAATTAATGTAAATTGCTATTAATTAATTAGGTTATTTAATAAGTAATTGGAATATTTAAAATTTATTTTATATGGCTTAATTCAAGGCTTGACTGAATTCGTTCCTGTGAGTAGTACAGCTCATTTAAAAGTTATATCTCTATTTTTAGGTATTGATGATCCCGGTGCCTCCTTGTCCGCTACTATTCAACTTGGAAGTGTTTTAGCAATAGCTTGGTATTTTAGGAGTGATATTTTTAATTTTAGAAGTCAATCTTCTAAAAAATTTCTGGAATATCTCTTACATGAAAGATTATTAAGGTCTATTTTGATTGGTACAATCCCAATTGTTTTGCTAGGTGGGAGTATAAAATTATTCGTCCCTTATTTTTTTGATAATGTTCTTCGTTCAAATTTATCAATAGCATTGGTCTCTTTCTTAATGGCTTTCTTTATGTACTTGGCAGATAGTTCGAAGAAAGGTTCTATTAACATCAAAAACCATAATTACTTAGATAGTTTTTTTATAGGTTTCTTTCAGGCATTTGCTATTTTCCCTGGAGTTTCAAGATCGGGTGTCACTATTTCTAGCGCTCTAATATCAGGATGGGAAAGAGGCGATGCTGCGAAATTTTCTTTTCTTTTAGGGATGCCAGCTATCTCTCTTGCTGCGGTTGTTGAGTTTGTTTCTTCTTTTAATGATTTTTTTTCATTAGGTTTTCTACCTCTTTTTGTTGGTCTTATTACGACTTTTCTGTCCTCTTTATTTGCTATTGATTTCTTATTGAAGTATTTTTCTTCAAATGGCTTGAGAATATTTATTATCTATCGAGTTATTTTTGGTGTTGTAATTCTTCTGAATTTATAGTTGGTTGTGAAAAATTTTTTGCAATTGTGTTAAGGTTTAAAAAAATTCTTTCTAATGAATATTTTTATATCTTTTCAACTAGGTGAAGTAGAAGTTTCAAATCTTACTATATTAGTTTTAGTGTTTTTTTCTTCTTTTACATTCATTGCTGTAGGCATAAGTTCATATAAACTATACAAATCCCTAATAAATGAAGAAGATAAGTAATCGGAACGGCGGGATTTGAACCCACGACCCCCACTACCCCAAAGTGGTGCGCTACCAAACTGCGCTACGCCCCGTGACTTCACTATAAAGATAAGATGGCTTTAAATGTTATTCTTTATAGGATTGTTATCAGATCTCAATACACACTTATCAACTTCCCAATTAAAGTTTTCCCAAACATGGTCTTTTAATTTGTAGTCGCATCCAGTAAAAACTCCTAATTTAACTTTTGTAGGAGATGCAGAACAATATTGCCTGCTTCCAGCTGATGCAAGATATTGTTGATGATATTGTTCTGCATAATAATATACATCAATCATTTTGATTTCCGTTTCAATTAAACCAAGATTTTTTTTGTTTAGTTCCATTTGATATTTTTCTTTACTGGCCAATATAGTTTTTAAATTATCTTTATTTTTGTAATATATTGCTGATCTATATTGAGTTCCCATATCATTACCTTGCCTATTCTTTTGTGTTGGATCATGACATTCCCAAAACATTTTTAATAAGTCACTTATATCTATTTTCGTTTTATCCCATATAACTCTTACAACTTCTGAATGACCAGTTAATCCGGAACAAACTTCATAATAAGTTGGGTTATTTTTCTCACCACCAGCATAACCTACAGAAGTTGTAACAACTCCAGGAAGTTTCCAAAAACATTTTTCTGCTCCCCAGAAACAACCACATCCAAAAATTATTTCATCTTCTTGGATATTAGGATCCTTCTTAATATCTGTTTTTAATATTCTATGCAATGAAGAATGAGCATCATTAGTTAAATTTACTTCCTCATTATTCATAATTTTTTTCAGAAATTTAAACATTTAAATCCTTTTATTATAGGTAAAAAAATTAACTTTGATTTTTTACAACTCTGTTGGCGAGTTCTCTTTCCCAAAGTTGTTTATATAGACCATTCTCTTTAACTAAATCCTTATGATTTCCTTCTTGTACTATTTCTCCTTTATCCATCACCAAAACCCTATCACAGGTCGCTGCAACAGAGAGTTGGTGACTTATCATTATGATTGTTTTATTATTTCTATAACTCATTTCATCTATTATTCTTGCGGCTGTTTTATTGTCTACGCTTGCTAAAGCATCATCAAGAACAACAATAGGAGAATTAACAAGTAGTGCTCTTCCAAGTGCAGTTCTTTGCCTTTGTCCACCACTTAATGTAATACCTCTTTCACCAACAATAGTTTTAAACCTTTGTGGAAAACTATTGATATCATCCATTAATCCTGCTTTTGTAGCGCTTTCTTTAACTAAATATTTAGAAGCTTTGGGTTCTCCAAAACTTAGATTTTCTGAGATAGTAGAAGTAAATAAGAATGCCTCTTGAGGAACTATTGAAATATTTTTTCTAAGGTCACTTAATTTTAATGTTTTCACATCAATTTTATCTAAAAATAATTGATTGTCGGGAATTTCAATAGTCCTTCCTAGAGACTTTGCTAGTGTTGTCTTTCCACAACCTACTGGCCCAACTATTGCAATAAGTTCTCCAGGATAAATTTTAAAATTGAGACCATTTAAAGAATTAAATTTTGATCCTGAATACTTTATTGTTAAATTTTTTGCCTCTAAGAATCCTTCAATTTTTCTTTTTAAAAATTTAGTTTCTGATTTATCTACGATAGTTGGATTGTTCTGAAAGATTTCTTCCACACGATCTAAACTTACTTGACCGAGTTGAAAAGTATTTAAGGTAAAACCTAATAGAGCTGTAGGAAAGACAAGTCTTTCTACGTAAAGAATTAAAGCTACTAAACCACCTATCGAAATAAATCCACTCTCTAATTGAAAAGTCCCTAATGATAATAATATCAACAATGAAATTGAGGAAATACCTTGCAACAATGGGAATAGAGTACTCGCTGTTCTAGCAAGTTTTATCGCTGAATTTCGATAGGCATTGTTATAGATATTAAATTCATTTTTTTCAGCATTCTCTTGAGCATATATTTTGATGGCACTTATCCCCGAAAGGTCTTCCTGAATTAGATCACTAAGTTTAGATAATGATTCTTGTTGGGCTTTTCTTTGATTAACCATTCTCCCGCCGAATAAACTTACAATTCCAAGGATTAATGGAAATATCATTAAAGCTGATATTGTTAATGTTTTATTAATCGAAAACATTGAAGGAATAGTGAATGAATAAGCTAATACAATGTTGCACAAGCTCAAAACAGTAAATCCTAAAAGTCTTCTTATATTTTCAACATCGCTTGTAGCTCTACTAATAATGTCTCCACTACCTTTTTTTTGGATCCATTCTGGATCTTGAATAAGTAAATGGTCAAATAGTTTTTGACGAAGATTTACCTCTACTTTTCTACCTATGCCGAAGACTATTTGTCTTGAAAATAATCTTATTAAACCCATGCAAGTTGCTAAAAATATTAACCACAAAGATTTAGAAATAACAAAATCCGAAGAAAATCCATTTTGTAATTGGTCAATTATATTTTTTACTTCTAAGGGTATTACAACACTTAATATATTTACTATTAATAGAGCTAAAGCTCCATAAAAAAATTCTTTTTTGTAAGGTCTTAAGTATTTAGATATAACTTTTATCTTTAAATTTTTCATTTTATTTTGCCAATATGATTAAGATAATGTTTCATTTTTGAATATGTGAGCTAATTTTATAAATGATTCAGTATTTATTTATGGGTAACGAGCAAACTCATCCATTACATGAAACCGACAAGAACATTATAGATTGCCTTATCACTAAAAAAACACCAGAAGATCTTGACTATATAAATTTAGCGAGATTAATAAATCGTTATACCAATTTCCCTGGAGAAAGTGAAATACAAAACGATATTGAAAAAATTTTAAAATTTTGGAAAATATCTAAAAATGAACTATTTTCAAAAACAAAAAATATATGGTCAAAAAGCTTCAGACCTTCAAATACAAATAAAGATTTAGTTGGCTCAAGTTTTGATACCTCAAATTGAATTTTACGTGCATAATCTTTCTTCAAAAAATAAATAAATGTCAACTAATTTATCAAACGCTGAAATCCTAAATAATTTGTTAGAGGGAAGGAATCTTGATGATTTAACTTCTAGATATTTAATGCAAAGATGGCTTAATGATGAGATCTCAGATGTTGAAACAGGCGCTCTTTTGAGTGCTTTTAGAGCTAAGAGCTCTACAGGTGTCGAACTAAGTTCTATGGCAGAGGAACTCTTAAATGTTTGCGAATTGCCAGTAGCAAGACCAAATTTGTATTTGGTAGATACTTGTGGTACAGGAGGGGATGGAGCTAATACATTTAATATTTCAACTGCAGTAGCATTTGTAGCTGCATCTTGTGGGGTAAAAATTGCAAAACACGGCAATAAAAGTGCTAGTGGTAAAGTTGGCTCTGCTGATGTTTTGATGAATCTTGGTTTAAATTTAAATGGTTCATTAGAAAAAATAATTACAGCTGTAAGTGAAATTGGAATAACTTTTTTGTTCGCACCTGTTTGGCACAAATCATTAATAAAACTTGCACCATTAAGAAAGACCCTTGGAATTAGGACAGTATTTAATCAACTTGGACCATTGGTAAATCCTCTAAGACCTAATGCGCAAGTTTTGGGTGTTGCTTCTGAAGATCTTTTAGAACCTATGGGAAGCGCCCTTTTAAAAATGGGGATGAATAGAGCAATAGTTGTTCATGGCTCTGGCGGCCTTGATGAAGCTTCGCTTCAAGGAGAAAATAAATTAGTGTTTGTTGAAAATGGTGAATTACGGTTTTCAGAAATAAATATTTCAGATTTTAACTATGAAAATATTGCCAATGAAAATCTTGTGGTTTCAGATGATGAATCTAACGAGGAAATATTAAAGTCTGTTTTAAATGGTTCTGGACAAAAATCTCATATTTATGTTGTTGCCCTAAATACTTCTTTAGTGCTTTGGGCAGCAGGAATTGAGGATGATTTAAATGCAGGATTTAATAAAGCTTTATTTTCGATTAATCAAGGAGATCCTTGGAAAAAATTTTTACTCTTAAAAAATTATTTATCCGCAAATTAATTAATTTCAAATTAATGATTAATCCATATAAGAAAAACGCGAAATTAGTTTTAAGTAATGGAATTGTATTCCCTGGATTTTATTTTGGTTCTTCCGGTACAGCAATTGGGGAGATAGTTTTTAATACTGGGATGACGGGGTATCAAGAAGTTATTACTGATCCAAGTTATTACGGGCAGATATTAACATTTACTTACCCAGAGATTGGAAATACTGGCATTAATTATGAAGATTCAGAGTCTGAAATGAATGTTAAAGGAATAATTGTTAGAAATTTTTCATCTAATAATAGCAATTGGAGATCTAAAAAAAATTTCAATCAATGGTTAGTTGAAAAAAACATAATAGGTCTTCATGGAATTGATACAAGAGCTCTTGTTAAAATTTTAAGATCTAATGGCTCTATGAATGGAGTTATTACTTCCGAGGATAAAACTGTAGAAAGTTGTTTAAAGATAATTCATGATACGCCAAAGATGGAGGGGTTAAATTTGTCAAAAATAGTTTCAACAAAACAACAATACTTATGGGAAAGTCATACACAAACAATTTTCGATTTAAGAAAAAGATATGTTGAATCGTCAAAGAAATTAAAAATAGTAGCAATTGATTTCGGAATTAAAAATTCAATTCTGAATAGACTTGTTTCGCATGGTTGTGAAGTTTTGGTTTTACCCTCTCGGTCTTCTTTGAATGATGTTCTGTCTAATAAGCCTGATGGTATTTTCTTTTCAAATGGTCCTGGCGATCCTTCTTCTGTTTTTGAAGGGATAGACTTAGCTAAATCACTTATTCAATATGGTCAAATACCTATGTTTGGAATTTGCCTTGGCCACCAAATTTTTGGATTGGCACTAGGAGGTTCAACTTATAAATTACCTTTTGGACATCGTGGTTTAAATCACCCATGTGGTGAAAGTAATAAAATTGAGATAACTAGTCAGAACCATGGATTTGCTATTGATCCTAATTCTCTCTCAAAAGATATAGTTAAAATAACCCACTACAACCTTAACGATAATACTGTTGCTGGCCTAGAAGTAATTAATAAACCAATATTTAGTGTTCAATATCATCCGGAAGCAGGACCTGGCCCACATGATTCAGATTATTTATTTAAAAAATTTGTTTCTCTAATGTTAGAAAGATGTTGACATATCGTTTTCTTTTGATTTGATAATTACATTTGATATATTAATTTTTTGGAGGTATTAGATCATAGAAGATTTCCAGAAGTTAACGGTTTCTTTAAGAGGAAACCTTGAGGTTAAAACAAACATTATGGTTTTTACTTTTAAAGGCCAACTTGATGCTTTCTCAGAAAAACAATTTAAGACTTTTGTTACTAATAATTTAAAAAATGACCTTCCATTCGTTATTGATCTTACAAAAATAGATTTTTTAGATTCCTCTGGTCTTGGAGCACTTGTTCAAACTGCAAAAGAATGCAAAAAGTCCAAACTTGCGTTCTCTGTCGTTGGCAATTCAAGAGTTGCTCAAACAATTAAACTGGTTCGTTTAGGGGATTTTCTTAACTTGAATTCAAGCCTTGAAGATGCATTAAATAATTTAAAGAATTGAATTATTGGATTCAAAACTTGGTTCCTTATGGTTCTCCCGAGGATATAGGTGTTATTCAACTTGCTTGGCTTGGAGATTCGGTATGGGAGCTTCACCAAAGATTAAGATATGTTCATTTTCCTTTGAAATCTAAAGATCTCCATTTATCTGTAGTAAACGAAGTAAAAGCAAAATCTCAGTCAAAATCATTAAGTAAAATTGAACATTTATTAAATTCAGATGAAATTGATCTAATTAGGCGTGCTAGAAATAAAACAAAAAGATATCCAAAGTCTTCTGACCCTAACATATACTCCAGAGCAACTGGTTTTGAAACTCTCATTGGCTGGCTATTTTTAAAAGATCCTCAAAGATTATCAACACTTTTTGAATATTTAGAATTAAAAATGAATTAAACCTATGAAAAAGTCCTCTAAAAAAAATCTTTTTGGAAAAAGAAATAATGAAAATAAGAAAAATTCTGAATTTGGCTTTTACCAAAAAAATTCAACTCGTTCAGAAAAAAATGAAAGATTTCTGAGCAAGTCTTCTAAGAATAAGAATGTTGAAAATTTAAATAAAAGAGAAAAAAATAATAATTTTTCATCCTTTAAAAAAAGAAATCCAATTTCTAAATCTAATACTGATTTTCCTAGTAAAATTCCAAATATTCATCAAGAATTAACAAATAAGAGGAATTTTGATGATTGGATATGGGGTAAACATTCCGTTTATGAAACCCTTATTAGTGAAAGAGCTATTAATAGGATTTGGTGTACTTCAGAAATCTTTTCTTCAGATAGATTCTATATTTTATTTAAGGATCTTAAATCAAAAGGAGTCCTCATTGAAGAAGTTTCTTGGAATAGGCTTTCTCAATTAACTAATGGTGCTTCACATCAAGGCGTTGTATTGCAGTTAGCATGCTCTAAAACAATATCCCTAGAACAATTAATCGATTTTTCTAAAAATAATTGTGCAAACCCTATAATAATTGCATTAGATGGTATAACTGATCCACATAATGTTGGTGCGATTATAAGATCAGCCGAAGCATTTGATTGCAAAGGCATCATTATTCCTCAAAGGAGGTCCGCTGGATTGACCGGAACAGTCGCAAAAGTGGCTGCAGGAGCATTAGAGCACTTACATGTGAGCAGAGTTGTTAACTTAAATAGAGCACTTGAAGAACTTAAGAAAAATGGTTTTCTTGTTGTTGGTTTATCTGGTGATGGTCAATTATCTATCTCAAATTTTCTAGAAAAAGCTCCTTTGGTAGTTATAGTCGGCTCTGAAGATAAAGGTATTTCTTTGCTTACTCAAAAAAAATGCGATTATCTTTTAAGTATTCCTCTTAAAGGTAAGACTTCAAGCTTAAATGCTTCTGTGGCGGCTGCCATATCACTATTTTACTTGACAAGTAAATGATCTATTTTTTTAAAAAATGTTTTAAAATTAAATTCTAAAATGTTGTTATTTCAATACATTTATATGATTAATAAAAATTTATTGAATTTTCACTACAAAATTGTATAGAATTTAACAAGAATTGATGGTCTTTAAGGCCAATAAAATTGATTAGAAACTTTGGGAACAAACTCGGGCTAGCCTGGTGGGCTAAAATTGAGACAGATCAACCTAGTGGCACTTACTGGTTCGGTCCTTTTATTACTAAACGTAGTTTAAAAGAAAATATATCTTCTTTTATTAAAGACCTCTCCGATGAAGGAGCTAAAAATATTAAGCATAGTTTTGTTCGCTGCAAAAAAGAAGAACCACTAACTGTTTGATAACTTTTATTTAAGAAATAAATCAAGAAATGAATTTTAATTCTTTAAGAAAGGAAATTATTAGCAAAAATACCACTGTTAAGGAATTAGTTAATGATTTTTTTGCCAAAATAGATCATAAAGACTCTGAAATAAATTCATATATTTGTACTACAAAAGATAATGCTATTAAGCAAGCAGAGAACATTGATAAATTAATTCAAAATAAAGAAATACTACCTCCTCTCGCTGGGATACCAATTGCAATTAAGGATAATATTTGCACCAAAGGAGTTGCAACAACTTGTGCAAGTAAAATGCTCAAAAGTTTTGTTGCGCCTTATGAATCCACAGCTTCCAGTAAATTATGGTCTTCAGGGGGAATTTGTTTAGGAAAAACAAATTTAGACGAATTTGCAATGGGTAGTTCAACAGAAACTTCTATATTTGGTGTCACTTCAAATCCTTGGGATACGAAAAGAGTGCCAGGAGGTAGTTCAGGTGGTAGTGCTGCTTCAGTTGCAGCAGGATTTTGTGCGGCCGCCATAGGTTCTGATACAGGAGGATCAATAAGGCAGCCAGCTTCTTTTTGTGGAGTCGTAGGTCTTAAACCTACTTATGGCAGAGTTAGCAGATGGGGACTTGTAGCATTTGCTAGCTCTCTTGATCAAATTGGTCCAATTACAAATACCGTCTCTGATGCCGCTGAAATGCTTTATTCAATATCTGGTAAAGACCCCTTTGACTCAACATGTCTTGATAAGTCTGTACCAAATTATTTGACTGACTTAAATAAATCTATAAAGGGTTTAAAAATTGGAATCATTAAAGAATGTTTTGAACACCCTGGCCTTAATCCAGAAGTTAAGGAATCTGTGCTTTCTGGAGTTGATAGATTCCAAGCTTTAGGGGCTGAAATTATGGAAGTTGAATGTCCTAGATTTAACGATGGAATAGCTACATATTATGTAATTGCACCATCTGAAGCTTCTGCAAATTTAGCTAGATATGACGGAGTTAAATATGGCTATAGATCGAATGAAGGTTCAAATCTTATAGATATGACATCAAAAAGTAGAGCTGAAGGTTTTGGAGATGAGGTACAAAGGAGAATTCTGATAGGTACTTATGCTTTGTCAGCTGGATACAGCGATGCTTATTACAAGAAAGCTCAAAAAGTAAGGACACTTATAAGAAAAGATTTTGATAATGCTTTTAAGAAAGTAGATGTATTATTAACTCCAACATGCCCAACCACTGCTTTTTTGAAGGGGGATTTTGTCAATGATCCACTTTCAATGTATTTGTCTGATCTATTAACTGTTCCTGCTAATTTGGCAGGCCTCCCAGCAATCAGTATTCCTTGTGGTTTTGATACTAAAGGATTACCTATTGGAATGCAATTAATAGGCAATGTATTAGAAGAAAATAAAATATTGAATACTGCAAATATCTTTGAAATGGATGCTCAGGTAATTAAAAATAGACCTTTATTTTAAATTTGTATTAATAATTAATTTGTAATCAAAAAGTATAGATCTTTTAGAAATTTTCTCTATCTTATATATATAAATAATTTAAATATGGCTTTCGTACCGCTTCATAATCATAGTGACTACAGCTTGCTTGATGGTGCCAGTCAAATTTCAAAAATTGTTGATAGAGCTTGTGATCTTGGAATGGAATCGATAGCTCTTACTGATCATGGAGTTATGTATGGAGTTCTTGATTTGGTCAAGAAGTGTAAAGGGAAAGGTATAAAACCAATTATTGGTAACGAAATGTACGTGATTAATGGATCTATTGATGATCCTCAACCTAAAAAAGAAAAAAGGTACCATTTAGTAGTTTTAGCAAAAAATTATACTGGTTATAAGAATCTAGTGAAATTGACGACAATTAGTCACCTAAATGGGATGAGAGGTCGAGGTATTTTTTCTAGACCATGTATTGATAAATCTCTCTTAAGCAAATATAGTGATGGTCTTATAGTTTCTACAGCTTGTCTTGGTGGAGAGATACCTCAGGCTATCTTAAAAGGTAGATTAGACGTAGCAGAGGATATAGCTCTTTGGTATAAAAAATTGTTTGCAGATGACTTTTATCTAGAAATACAAGATCACGGGTCTATTGAGGATAGAATTGTTAACGTTGAATTAATAAAAATTGGCAAGAAGCACCAAATAAAAGTCATCGCCACTAACGACGCCCACTACCTATCAAGTATGGATGTTGAAGCACATGACGCTTTGCTTTGTGTATTAACAGGAAAACTAATAAGTGATGAAAAAAGATTGAGATATACAGGTACAGAATATATTAAGAGTGAAAATGAAATGCTTGAACTTTTTAAAGATCATATTGATGATGAATCAATTATTGAGGCAGTGAACAATACTGTAGAAATTTCTCAAAAAGTTGAAGTATTTGACTTGTTTGGTAACTATAGGATGCCAAAATTCCCTCTTAAAGAAGATATAGATTCGTTTTCTTTCCTTACACAATTATCTTATAAAGGCCTTTTAAAAAGACTTAAAAAAAATGATCTTACAGAAGTTGAGGAGAACTATAAAAAAAGACTATCTTCAGAATTAAAAATTATTAAAGATATGGGCTTCCCAGATTATTTTTTGGTCGTCTGGGACTACATCAAATTTGCTAGAGATAACTCTATCCCTGTAGGACCAGGGAGAGGTTCTGCAGCAGGATCACTAGTAGCTTATGCTCTTCAAATTACAAATATAGATCCTGTTGAGCATGGTTTGTTGTTTGAAAGATTTTTAAATCCAGCAAGAAAGTCAATGCCAGATATTGACACCGACTTTTGTATTGATCGGAGAAATGAAGTTATAGATTATGTTACTAATCGTTATGGAGAGGATAAAGTTGCGCAAATCATCACTTTCAATAAGATGACCTCTAAGGCGGTTTTAAAAGATGTTGCAAGGGTTCTAGATATACCATATGGAGAGGCGGATAAATTGGCCAAGTTAATACCGGTTGTAAGAGGGAAACCTTATAAACTAAATGAAATGATTGATAAGAATTCTCCTAGCCAAGAGTTTAGAGACAAATATGTTAATGATAATAGAGTTAAAAAATGGGTTGATTTGGCTTTGAGAATTGAAGGAACTAATAAAACATATGGAGTTCATGCTGCTGGAGTTGTTATCGCATCAGATCCTCTTGACGAACTTGTACCTCTTCAAAGGAATAATGATGGGCAAATTATAACCCAATATTCTATGGACGATATCGAATCTCTTGGATTATTGAAAATGGATTTCTTGGGTCTTAAGAATCTTACAATGATTGAAAAGACAGTTTCTCTGATTAATCAATCTACTGGAAAGAAAATAAACATTGATGAGTTACCACAAAATGATGGTAAAACCTTTGAGCTTATCGGGAGAGGAGATCTTGAAGGTATTTTTCAACTTGAATCTTCCGGCATGAAACAAGTCGTTAAAGATTTCAAGCCTAATTCTCTAGAGGATATTTCCTCCATACTGGCTCTTTATAGACCTGGTCCTCTTGATGCAGGCCTTATACCTAAATTCATTAATCGAAAAAATGGGAATGAAAAGATTGATTTCCCTCATCCTTTTATTAAGTCAATTCTCACTGAAACCTATGGAATTATGGTTTACCAAGAACAAATCATGAAAATTGCTCAAGACCTAGCCGGTTATTCTCTAGGCGATGCTGATTTGCTTCGAAGAGCGATGGGGAAAAAGAAAGTTTCTGAAATGGTAAAGCATAGGAATATTTTTGTAGATGGTTCTATGAAGAAAGGTGTAAATGAAAAATTAGCAAATGATCTTTTTGATCAGATGGTTTTATTTGCAGAATATTGTTTTAACAAAAGTCACTCAACTGCTTATGGTGCTGTAACCTATCAAACTGCATTTTTAAAAGCCCATTTTCCTGTTGCATATATGGCAGCCCTTTTAAGCGTAAATTCAGGCTCTAGCGATAAGATGCAAAGATATATTTCTAATTGTTATTCCATGGGAATAGAAGTTATTTCACCGAGCATTAATTTCTCTGGGGTTGATTTCACTATCAAGAACAATCAGATTTTATTCGGGTTATCTGCAATTAAAAATTTAGGGGATTCTGCAATAAGAAATATAATTGAAAACCGAAATAGATTTGGAGCCTTTAAGTCATTATCGGATTTGTGCGACCGTTTGCCTTCTAATATTCTTAACAAAAGAAGTCTTGAATCTCTTATTCATTGTGGTGCACTAGACGAGTTTTCAAATGATAATAATAGAGCTCAGTTATTGTCAGATCTTGAGCATGTTATTGAGTGGGCCTCTTCAAGAAATCGTGATAGATTATCAGGCCAAGGAAATCTATTTGACTCTAAAGATGAATTTTCTAATGTTGCTTTTTCAGATTCACAATTAGCTAAGGTTGATGATTATTCACTCATTGAGAAGTTAAAGTTAGAAAAGCAGCTATTAGGCTTTTATTTATCTGATCATCCTCTAAAGCATTTAACAAAACCAGCTAAACTTGTTTCACCTATAAGCATTTCTCAGTTAGAAGAAACAAAAGATAAAACTAAAGTCTCTTTAGTTGGAATGATTCCTGATTTGAAGCAAATTACAACGAGAAAAGGAGATAGGATGGCTATAGTTCAGCTAGAGGATCTTTCTGGATGTTGTGAAGCAATAGTTTTTCCGAAAACCTACGTAAGATTATCAGAATTTCTTTTGACTGATACTAGATTATTGGTTTGGGGAACAATAGATAATAAAAGTGATAAGACTCAATTAATAATTGATGATTGTAGAGAAATTGATAACCTTAAATTACTTATCATATATCTTGAAAGTTCTCAGGCATCAGATGTTAGGGTACAAAATACCTTGAGAAACTGTTTAACTCAATTTAAACCAGAAAAAGATAGGTGTGGAATAAAGATTCCAGTTTTAGCAGCAGTGAGAAATAAAAATAGTGTTACCTACGTTAAATTCGGTGAACAGTTCTGTGTTGGAGATATTCAAGGAGTATGTAAATTATTAAAAGATAAATCATTCCAAGTTAATTTGAAATCTTTAGTTTCCTAGATTAACTTTTGTCTTCGAAATTTTGAGTTGCAGGTTTGAAGGCTGCTTTTGCACGTTCTATGTTCATTGGAATATTTTCAATGCCAAATAATGATCCAGGCTCTTTATCCCAGCTAGCTGATAATATTCCAAAACTCAATCCTGCTAGACCTAACAAAAAAAACAATGCTGAAATTGCAATAGTTGATGAAGGAGGTATTTCAGCAATATTCCTTGTCACTATGATGTAACTAACGACAAAAACAGACATCCCTAATATTGTGGGAATTCCCGCTGTAAAAAATATTCTTCTTGCCATTCTATCAGCAACATATTTAGGTATCCCACTTGACGATCTCTTTGGGGTAGTTACAGAATTAGATGTTTTTTCTAAATTAGCAAAAGCAGGTTTCTCAGAATAATTTTTTTTCTTTTTAAATCCTGTCTTTTTTTTAGATTGCTTTTTTTTCATTAATTGAAATCATCCTCTGATTCCAATTTTCTTTACTAGTTCTTGATATCTTTGAACATTTTTGTCTTTTATAAAAGATAGTAATCTTTTCCTCTTACCAATCATTTTTAATAATCCTTGCCTTGAAGCGAAATCATGAATATTTCCTTGAAGGTGGTCACTTAATTTCGATATTCTTTTTGAAAGCAGTGCTACTTGAACTTCAGCTGAACCTGTATCAGTTGGATGTACTTGATGAGTCTCAATCAGCTTCTGTTTTTCAGCTGTATCTAATGACATAAATTTTACTTCTTTTTTATATAATACTACGTCATCTAGCTATATTACTACTATCTTTATCTATATAATTCATAGCTAATTTCAATAAATTCTCAAATGATACATTATTGTTATTTTTAGCAAGGAGATCTATCTCTCTAATAATAATTGGCAAAATAGTCTTGATTTCTTTATTTTTGTAGTTTAATGATTGAAGGGTTAACTGAAGCTCTTCGATCATTTTATTGGTTTTAGCATCCATAATCTCAAATTCATCTTTGCCTTTATTATCTTCATATTTTATTTCACTTTTAAATTTATTTTTTAATTCTAAAATTAACCGATCACTCATTTTTTGTCCTATACCAGGTACGGAACAAATTAGCTTTTTGTTTTGAGTTTTTATTGCATTAATAACTTCACTAATAGAATATTTATTTAATATCGCCATACCGATTTGAGATCCAACACCTCTGATACTTAAAATTTCGATAAAGAAATTCTTTTGATCTTTTGATGTAAAGCCAAATAATAAATCTGAATCTTCTTTCTTAATATGTTTTAACCAAAGAGTGATTTTTTTATTAGATATCTGTTTTGTTTTTAATTTGAGAAAAAGGGATTCTAGTATTTGTATTTCGTATCCTAATCCTTGACAATTTATTAAAGCAAAAAATTTTTGATTAGTTTGCCATAAATCAACCAATTCTCCATTTATCCAACTAATCAATTAACCACCATCCACCTGACATCCAATTAGCGCTCCTGCGGTCCCACCAGCGGGAACGGCCCAAAATCTGTCTTTACCTCTAGAGGAGGATAGTGCAATTCCAGCTCCAAGAATACCTCCAATTACAGAGCCTTGACTACAGTCATTATCATCTATTTTTTCTGCCTGATTTTGTCCTCCGCAGGGTATTTCTACTGCAACTTCATAACCTTTTACGTAGCCAGGATTAGACTTTGTTCCTGGTATATATTCTTCTCTCCATTCTGTTCTTGTACAAGTTACTGACTTTGGAGTTGATGCTTTAACTTGAACAATAGGAGAAAAACAAAATAATAATGCTAAATAGTAAAATTTCACCTTTTTTTTTTACTCTAATAATATTCTATGTCCTTTTGATTATTTTGGTAGTAGAAACAATAGTTCCTAATAAAACTAGAGAGGCGCCTAATAAAAAATTTATATTTATTAATTCACTAAAAAACAATATCCCCCAAATTGAACCGAAAAAAACTTGTAAATAGTTAATTGTTGATGCTTCAGAAGCAGGTAAATTCTTTAATCCTATAGTTAAGAAAGTCTGACCTAATTGAGTAAATAAGCCAATACCTATTATCCAAACTAATTCATTCCAATTTGGAGTAACCCACTCAATAACTACTATTGGTAATAAAGTTATAAAAGAAACAAGTGGAAAATATTCGATAATCACATAAACATCTTCAGTAAATGAAAGTTTCTTAACTGTAACGTAAGCTAATGCGGTGCAGATTGCTCCAAGAAATGCTATCAAAATCGAAACATTTTCAATTTCAACGTTTATATTTGATAATTGGTTTGGATTTAATATTACTAATATTCCAATCCAGCCAATAATTAAGGCAAAAATTACATTACGAGTTATTTTTTCATTTATAAATATGCCAGCAAATATAGATATAAAAATAGGATATGTGTACTGAATGACTGTAGATATACTAAGAGGCATATTTCTTATTGCATAAAAAATACAAACTAAAGCTAAAGTTCCTAAAACACCTCTTAATATAAGTAAGGGTCTGTTTTCCCCCCATGGGTTTATATTTTTTAGATTAATTATGAATAATGTAATTATTAAACTTAATAATGATCTGAATAATACTAATTCATAAATAGGTATCCTTTTATCAATATTTTTTACGCACAAAGTCATCAAACTGAAGAAGAATGAGGCAAATACTAAATTAAACTTATTAAATGAATTAAATTTTTTTTCTAATTCTTCGATATTTATCATTTTTAAAAATAATTTTTTTGTGAAATTAAGTAGATTCTTATTTGATTTTGACCTATAACAAATAAATCATTATTTATTTTTTGATAAAAATCTCAATGGTTCATTCTATACACCCAAGAACTATTCAAGAGGTTAAGGAAAAAGCAGATATTGTTGACGTAATATCGGAACATATTGTTCTTAAGAAGAAAGGCAAAGAATTCGTTGGGATTTGCCCTTTTCATGATGATACTAAGCCATCTATGACAGTATCACCAAGTAAACAATTCTATTATTGCTTTTCTTGTGGAGCTGGTGGTAACTCTATTAAATTTTTAATGGAATTTACTCGTGCAAATTTTTCTGATGTTGTACTTTCTCTTGCTAAGAAGAATAATATTAATGTTGAAAATCTTGAGGGTCCCCAAGTAGAAGCTTATAAAAAACAACTATCTAGAAAGGAAGAGCTTTATAAAATATTAAGAGTCACTAAAAATTGGTTTAAGTCTCAATTAAATAATCCTATAGGTGTTGAAGCGATGAAATATTTAACAAACAAGAGAAACTTGAGTAATAAAATTATTGATGACTTTGAATTAGGTTTTGCCCCAAATTCATGGAATGATTTATTTAACTATCTATCCAAGGTTGAGAAATTTCCTATCAATCTAATATTGGCTTCAGGGCTTGCAATCTCTAAGGATAATTCTGACAAGATTTATGATCGTTTTAGAAATAGATTAATCGTTCCTATATATGATATGCAAGGTCGTGTAGTTGCCTTTGGTGGGAGATCACTTAATGGACAGGAACCCAAATATCTTAATTCTCCTGAATCAGAGATATTTGAAAAAGGGAAAATGTTGTTTGCATTTGAAAAAGCATCTAGCAATATAAGAAAAAAAGATAAAGCTATTATTGTTGAAGGATACTTTGATGTGATTTCTCTTCATTCAAAAGGTATAAATAATTGTGTAGCTTCCCTCGGTACCGCATTAAATAAATATCAAATTTCTCAACTATGTAGATGTACAGATAATAAAAATATAATATTGAATTTTGATTCTGATAATGCAGGAATATCAGCTACAAAAAGAGTAATAAAAGAAGTCGAAAGCTTATCACTCCATGATCAAATTAATCTTAAGATACTTCAACTTAATGATTTTAAAGATCCTGACGAATTTTTAAATAGTCATACCCCAGAAGATTATTTTAACCTAATTGATAATTCATCCTTTTGGATTGATTGGGAGATTGATCAGATCTTTAAAGATAAAGATTTAACTAAGTCTGAAAATTTCCAGAGTGTTATTTCTTCATTGGTAAAATTGTTGAGCAAATTACCTCAATCATCAACAAGAACTCATTACTTACAAAAAGTTTCCGAACGTTTGAGTGAGGGACAAGCAAGGTTAGCGATACAGTTCGAACAAGATTTAAGAAATCAAGTTAAGGGATTTCGTTGGCATGGTAGATCAAAAAAATTTGAACAACCAAATGAAATTTCTCGGCGTGAGAAAAATGAATCGGAAATAATCTTTTATTATTTGCATTGTCCTGATCTTCGCTTATTTATTCGCGATGAATTTCTCAAAAGAGAAATTAATGGTTTTAATACTAATCAAATTCAAAATTTATGGGAAGCTATTTCAAAAATTGAACAAAATAATTTAGGTTTAAATTATTTAAATGAATTAAAAGAATCTAATAGTCAAAATCTTCAAAAAGAGTTTTTTGCTATTGACTTGATTTCACTGCTTACTGATCACTTAGCTCTTTATAATCCAGATTTATCAAATAAAATTAATAATTTTATTAATCCAAATGAGTTGTTTTTAACATTGCTTAGTAATCCTAAAGATAATTTACTTGGAACTTTATCACTTCTTGAAAAATATAATTCTTTAAAAAGATGTAGACACTTGATCGAATCTTGGGGATCACAAAGATTAAAAACTTTAGAAAATTGTATTTCTATTTTAATTGATAATCCTTCTTCAGGTCCCTCAGAAACTAATAAAGAGATAGATGATCTCTTTAAGGATTTAAACTCAGATGCGATTAAATTTCAGGAATTATATTACTTAGAAAGAAAACATATAAGTTTTTTAGATAAACAACGCTGTGGTAATTTTATTGCTAGCTAATATAGCTTATTTGGATTTATAGGCAGTATTTTTTAATCATATTTCTTACCTTTTTGGGCTTGTCTTCAAAAATATAAGCTTCCACTTCTTTTGCATAAGTTCCAGAAAAATATGAAGTAGAGAACTCTAATGATCTTCTCTTACTTTGATGTAATTTAGCTTCTAAATTTTTTATATCGCCTATTGTCTTATTGTTGTTACATTTTTGTATGGCATGAGTAGCTTCATGTCTTAACGCTTTTCTTATTGCCAATTTTGTTTTGAAGTTGTCTTTACTTGGATGCTGCTTTTCATTTCTGTAATTTGTTTTCCTTTTTGCATTTTCAGTACATATTATTATTTTATTTTCTACAAAATTATGTAGTCCTTTTATTTCCTTATTTAAGAGACATTCAATTTTATTTTCTTCAACTTCATAGTTTGCTTTTATCAATAAGTCAAGAATCTCTTTATCTAATTTGCTTAAAAATATAATAAATTCCATTTTAATTTTTTACTTTACTATAGTTGGGATCTGTTCTATATCAGTTGTAGATGAGCGACTTAAGAAATTCTTATTCATCGTCCAACTTTTTGGCGTTTTCGTAATAGCCCATGTAATTGCATTGTTATTAAATCTTTTATTTAATAAATCAATAGTTCTCATGAGAATTGCTGATTTTTTTAGGTCTTTCTGAGATTTGTAATTGATAACTGATTGCTGTAAATATTCGCTATTAGTTAGATCTTGCATTAAAACACCGGCTTTTGAAAATTTATATTCGGGATTGTAAATTTCTTTAGACAATTCAACTACTATTTTTAAAATGCTGTTTGTGTCGTCAGTTGCATTTGTAAGTTTTCTATGAGCACTTCTTTGATAATTTTGACTTGAATATTTACTGGTTCTTGCAAATACTCTAATATTAGATGATTGCAAATTCTGACTTCTCATTTTTTCAGATGCTTTTATTGCGTGAGTCGCTAGTGCTTGAGTTAAGTCTTCTAATTTTGTGACAGGAGTGCCGAAACTCCTGCTTACCTGAATTTCTTTTTTTGACTTCTTGTTTTTTTCTATAGGCAGACATTTATAACCTTTCAGTTCTAATTGCAATCTTTTTCCTACTATGCCTAGTTTCTTGATGATTTCATTTTCTTCCATATCTCTTAATTCTTTCGCATTCTTAATACCTTTACTTTGCAACCAATTAGAGGTTTGTTTCCCAACTCCCCATATTTTGTCTACACTAATTTTTTTTAAATAATTATTCTCATTTCTGGTTTTAGCTAAATCAAATATTCCAGCTGAATAATCAATATTTTTAGCTAATTTATTAGCAATTTTTGCTCTTACTTTATTTTCTCCTATTCCTACTGTTATGGTAATCCCTAGATTCTGATATATTAATGATCTTATGTTTCTTGCCCAAGGATATAGATTCTTATCATTAGGTCTAGAAATTGAGACAAATGCTTCGTCAATAGAATAAATTTCTATTTCTTCACAGTAGTTTTTTAGTAAATTCATTAGTCTTCTGCTCATGTCGCCATAAAGAGAGTAGTTTGAGCTTAAGACTGCTACATCTAATTTATTTAATTTTTCTTTGATCTTAAAATAAGGAGTTCCCATTTTAATCTTTAAAGCTCGCGCTTCAGGACTTCTCGCAATGATACATCCATCATTATTAGATAAAATTACTACTGGTTTATTTCTTAAATTAGGATTAATATTTTGCTCACATGACGCATAAAAATTATTAGCATCTATAAGAGCTATAGCATCATTACTTGAAATTCCCATCAATAGCTATGTATTGAATAAATAACAACTCCCCATATCTGTACATCAATATGGTTCTTAAAGCTAAAATCAGGATAATTATGATTTTCTGCTTTTAAATATAATTCATCATTTTTTATAGATAATCTTTTTATTGTAAATTCTCCATCTATCATTGCGATGACAATATTCCCTGGCTTGGCGATTAAACTCTTGTCTACTATTATTAAATCCTTATCTTTAATTCCTGCATTTATCATTGAGTCACCTTTAACTCTAAGAAAAAAAGTGCTAAACGGATTAGATATTAAATGTTCATTTAAATCAATATTTTCTTCCGTATAATCATCTGCGGGAGAAGGAAACCCTGCAGATACCGAATCATTTAATAAGGGGATTCTGAACTTTTTAGTAGCTGAATCAAAAGAATTCAAGATTTAAATTAATAGTATATATGTACTATATACTATTAATTTAAAAAATAGTTAGTTATTAAAGTTTTATAGATTAATTTTAGATTAAATCTAATCTTTTTAAGAACGATGGTAAGGGGAGTTGTTAGATATA
>QCQS01000004.1 GCA_003212115.1 Prochlorococcus sp. AG-455-E15
TTCATTATCATTACTCCCAGTGACTATTGCTTATATAGGCGGAACAGAGAGAAATAAATTTAAACTTATTAGTTTTTCAGGAGGTGTAGTTTTTTCGCTTGTTGCACTGGGGGCTGCGAGTGGATTCTTAGGTAAAATATATGGGCAAATTCCATCTTATTACACTTCATTTGTTGCCCTAGTAGCAATATTAATGGGTTTAAATTTATTAGGAATTCTAAAGTTTCAGTTTCCGAATGGACCTGATATAAAAATAATTGAAGATAAAATACCAACACTTATAGCGCCTTTTGCAATAGGGACTACTTTTGGACTAGCTTCTTCACCTTGCATTACTCCTGTTTTAGCAACTCTTTTGGCTTGGGTATCGCAAGCTAAAAACCCAATTATATCTATTATTTTTTTATTTTTCTTTGGGATAGGCCAAGTAACCCCATTAATCATTGCAGGAGCTACGGCAGAAAACTTAAAGCAATTTTTAGCTCTTAGAAAATTTAGTCAAATAATTCCAACTTTAAGTGGGATATTTTTAGTTTCCCTAGGGCTATTAAATTTATTTTCAAATTGGATTTAAATGATTTTTTTTAAGAATCTAATTTTAAAAATATCAAGTTTAAGATTCGCTATATCGCTGATAATCTTCATCGCTATTGCCAGTGGAATAGGTACATTTATACCTCAGGGTAGTAATAAAAATTTTTATATAGATAATTTCGATAGTGCTCCCATTTTTGGATTTTTAGATGGAGAAAAAGTCTTAAAACTTCAATTGGATCATATATATACAAGCTTTTGGTTTTTATTTACATTAATTCTTCTTTGCATTTCTCTGGCAGCTTGTAGTTTCAGGAGGCAAATTCCTTCATTAAAAGCTTCATTAAAATGGATTGAATATAAGAGCGAAAAAAAATTTAGCAAATTGCAGCTAACTACAAGTCATCCAATCAATCAAGATGGAGAACATATATCAAAAGTAGATTTATTACTTAAAAAAAAAGGATGGAAAACATACAAATTTAATAGTCATATTTCTGCAAGAAAGGGGTTAATTGGAAAAATCGGTCCTTTAGTTGTACATATCGGATTAATAGTCTTACTTATAGGTTCAGCATATGGAAGTTTTACAAGTCAATCAAAAGAACAATATTTACTACCTGGAGAAACTTTAGATCTTGTTAATGAGAGCACAAACTCAAAAGCCAATGTAAAATTAGTCGATTTTTCTATAGAACGTGAAAGTGATGGTGTGCCTAAACAATTTATTTCAAAATTAAATTTTTCTTCTGAAGATCTAAATTTAAATGAAATAAAAACAACCAAAGTTAATCACCCAATCAGGTTTAAAGGATTAACTATTTATCAAGCAGATTGGGCAATATCAAATGTTGTTTTAGAAATAGATAATATCCTTTATCAATTAAAATTAAAGGGAATTCCAGAAATAGGTAATCAAGTTTGGGGAGTTTTAGTTGAATTAGGATCGGAGACTAAAAAAAATTTCCTTTTAACAATAGATAATGAAAATGGTCCACTTAAAATTTCGAATATAGAAAATTTTTCAGGGAATAATCTTTATATTAATGATGATCCTTTAGAAGTTAACTCTTCAAAAGTTTCTCTGAAAAAAATAATCCCCAGCAGTGGATTAATAATTAAAAATGATCCGTCTATACCTTTTATTTACTTTTCTTTTATCTTAATAATATTTGGAACAATAATAAGTCTTATACCAACTAACCAATTATGGATTCTGGTAAATAAAGAATCACAAAAGTTATCTATTGGAGGCCTCAGTAATAAAAATCTAGTTGGTTTTAAAAAAGAATTTTTTAAATTATCTGACGAAATAAAAAATTTTTAATTTCTTTTCTGCCCACTAAAAATATCTAACTGCATTGAAACATTCCCTCTGGGATTAAATACAGCATTTAAATGTATCCAGTGAGGTGAACCTTCATTCACTAAATCATCCATAATTCTATTCACAACTTCCTCATGTGATATTTTTATATCCCTAAAATTATTAATATAAAGCTTTAAAGATTTCAACTCATAGACTTTCAAATTAGGTTGATAAATAATATTTAGCTTTGCAAAATCTGGATAACCAGAAAAGGGGCACTTACAC
Organism: Prochlorococcus sp. AG-455-E15; assembly: GCA_003212115.1. Lineage (GTDB taxonomy): Bacteria > Cyanobacteriota > Cyanobacteriia > PCC-6307 > Cyanobiaceae > Prochlorococcus_A. The sequence continues at coordinate 2,129 of QCQS01000004.1, forward strand.
GTAAATTCAGGTAACTGAATAGAAATTTCATAAATTCTTTTCTTATTTGGATTATTGAAACAAATTATTTTTGATTCTTCAATAATTCTTTCACCATATAGCGGTCTTTGAGTCGAATCCTCTAATTTAGCTGTACTCATTTTTAGTAGAACTTTTTTACTAAACCTATATAAAAACTATATGTAAAGATAAAAATTCGCAAACGTATAAACAAATCTAAGTATTACAATTAACTAAGTCAAAAGATGTTAAATCTTATTTTTGTATCAATAGTAACATTCATAATGTCCGACGAAAGGTTTATATGTGTTTAGTTCAATGAAAAATTAATGGACATTTGTTTGATAACTATCGATAACAACTTAAATAAATCCCTTCAACCAAAAACTGCAATTGGAATGTTATGGCTTCAAACACACTTTGAGAATGATCAATGGGAAGCGTTGTCAAATAGTACAGTAATAATTTCTGAACAAAATTCGCAACTATTAATTGAAGACGCCAAGAATGCAGGCCTTAATGTTGAATGTTTTTCTGATATTTCAATGTTGGATGTTTTCCAAAAAAACAATTAAAATAAGAATGTTCAATCTTTAATTATGAAGAAAATTGAAGCAATCATACGTCCATTTAAGCTGGAGGATGTAAAAATTGCATTAGTAAATTCCGGTATTGTTGGGATGACAGTTAGTGAAGTTAGAGGTTTTGGAAGGCAAAAAGGACAAGTTGAAAGATATAGAGGTTCCGAATTTACTGTTGAATTCCTTCAAAAACTTAAAGTAGAAGTTGTAGTAGAAAATGAAAAGGTTAACTCAGTCATAGATGCGATTGCTGAAGCAGCAAAAACTGGAGAGATAGGTGACGGGAAAATATTCATCACATCAATTGATTCAGTTGTAAGAATTAGAACTGGAGACAAAGACGAAGAAGCTCTTTAATTCAAAGAGTTTCTTTCACTAAATTTTGTATATATTCACTATTAATACTTTTATTTGATTGACTTCCTAAGGTCATCCAAGCTAGATATTCATGATTCCCAGCAGGGCCTACCAGGGGAGAAGCTATCAAATTCTTTATATTCCATTGAAAATTCTTAGCAGCATAGATAACAGACTCTATAGCCTCAGTATGGAATTTAGGATTACGAACAACACCTCCTTTACTGACTTTATCTTTACCTACCTCAAATTGGGGTTTAATTAAAAATATTCCCTCAATACAATCACCTTCTAATAAATTACCAATAGATTTAAAAACTAACTTTAATGAAATAAAAGACAAATCAGCAACAATAAAATTTGGTAATTCATAACTTTTAGATAAAAGATCATTAGGTTTTAAATTTCGAATATTAGTTCGTTCAAAAAGTATAACTTTTGGGTTATTTCTAATCTTCCATGCAGTTTGTCCATAACCAACATCTATCCCATAAACTAACTTTGCGCCTTGTTGCAATAAGCAATCAGTAAATCCCCCAGTAGAGATTCCTGCGTCAATACATATTTTATCTTTTACTTTAATTTCAAGTTTTTTAAATGCCTCCAATAATTTTTCGCCGCCCCTTGATACAAACATAGGCGCGGATTCAATAAAAAACTCAGATCCAATTAATACTTGTTGTCCAGGTTTATCCAATACTTTCCCATTGATATCTCTAACCTTGCCAGCAAGAATCAAACCTTGAGCTTTTTGACGAGTTTCACATAAACCTTTATTTAGAAGATAAAGATCTAATCTACTTTTTTTAATCATATATTAATCAATAACAAAAGACTGAATAATGAACTTCTATAAGATTAAGATCCAAATTCTTTAATACCTTTCAATTTTAAATAAGAACTAAAAATTTACCCATGATTAATGAAGGAATATATGCAAACATTTCTATGTTTAAGCTTTCTCTATTAGCCAGAAAACGTTACATAGGAAAATAATAATTAGTCAAATATGTTCAATGGCAAGTACATCTTTAAAGGTATAGGGCAATAATTCGATTTTGTTATAAAGTTTAAATTGATAATAAATAAAAATTGTGATCGAGCGTTACACATTACCCGAAATGGGGAAAATCTGGACTGAAAGCGCAAAATTCCAGAGTTGGCTTAAGGTTGAAATAGCTGCATGTGAAGCAAATTTCTCCCTCGGGAAAATCCCTGAGAATGCAATTAAAGAGATACGTTCAAATGCAAAGTTTGATGAATCTAGAATTACAGAAATTGAGAAAGAAGTTAAACATGATGTCATAGCATTTCTTACAAGTGTTAATGAATTTGTAGGAGATTCAGGAAGATACATACATGTTGGCATGACCAGTAGTGATGTACTTGATACTGGCTTATCTCTTCAGTTAGTGGATTCTTGCGAATTGTTATTAGAAGAAATTGAGAACCTAGAAAATGAGGTCAGATTATTAGCAAGGAAGCATAAAAATACATTAATGATTGGCAGGTCTCATGCAATTCATGGGGAGCCAATTTCCTTTGGTTTTAAACTTGCTGGATGGTTAGCAGAAATAATAAGGAACAAAAATAGATTATTAACTCTGAAAGATTCTGTAGCAATTGGACAAATAAGTGGTGCAATGGGAACTTACGCTAATACGAATCCTAAAGTAGAACAAATAACTTGTGATTTACTCGGCTTAAAACCTGATACAGCAAGTACGCAGGTTATATCGAGAGACAGACATGCAGAATATGTGCAAACTATTGCACTAGTTGGCGCTTCTTTAGATAGATTCGCAACTGAAATAAGAAATTTACAAAGAACTGATGTTTTAGAAGTTGAGGAGGGCTTTACAAAAGGGCAAAAAGGAAGTTCTGCCATGCCTCATAAAAGAAATCCTATTCGAAGTGAAAGAGTAAGTGGTTTAGCAAGAATTTTGAGGAGTTACGTCTTAACCGCACTTGAAAATGTTCCACTTTGGCACGAGAGAGATATAAGCCATAGTTCAAATGAACGTATCATGCTACCTGACGTATCAATCTGCTTGCATTTTATGCTCAGGGAAATGCAAGATATAGTATGCAATTTAGAAGTTTATCCCAAAAATATGCTCAAAAATTTAAATATATATGGTGGTGTAATCTTTAGTCAGAAAGTTTTACTTTTGCTTGTAGAGAAGGGCTTGTCTAGAGAAAAGGCTTATAGCTTAGTACAAAAAAATGCGCATGAGGCCTGGAATACTCAGGATGGGAATTTCAAACAAAATATAGAGAGAGATAATGAAATTATGGATTTTATTGATCAAAGTGACTTAGAAGAATGTTTTGATCCTTCAGTTCATCTTAATAATTTAGGTGTAATATGGGAGAAGTTAGGTATCTAGGATTACTGAAAACCTTATCTAAGTTAAAACAGTGTTTTCAGAGGAATAATGACCAAAAACTTTAGGATTGAAAAAGATAGTATGGGAACAATAGAGGTTCCCATGGAAGCTTTGTGGGGTGCTCAAACACAAAGATCGATAATAAATTTTTCTATTGGAGAAGAATTAATTCCAATTGAGTTAATTTATTCACTGACCCTTATAAAAAAAGCTGCTTCAATTGCGAATTTCAATTTAGGTTTAATAGATAAAAGGAAAAAAGATTTGATTGTAGAAGCATGTACGGAAATACTTGATGGGCTTCACGATTCACAGTTTCCCTTAAAGGTTTGGCAAACAGGAAGTGGTACGCAAACAAATATGAATGTTAATGAGGTAATTGCAAATATTGCAGCTTTAAAAACTAATTCAGAGCTTGGTAGTCATCAACCAATTCATCCGAATGATGATGTAAATAAATCTCAGTCAACTAATGACACTTTTCCTGCTGCTATTCAAATATCTGTTGTTAATGAAATAATCAAAAATTTAGTTCCAACGATCAGAGAACTTACTAAGCTCCTTGATAATAAAAGTGAAGAATGGAAAGACCTTATTAAGATAGGAAGGACCCATTTTCAAGATGCAGTTCCCCTTACTTTTGGGCAAGAAATATCAGGATGGTCAGAGCAACTTAAAGATGCTGAGAATGCAATTATTATGAGTCTGAATGAATTGTATTTCTTACCTCTGGGAGGAACTGCGGTTGGTACAGGGATTAATTGTCCAAAAGGATTTTGTGAAGAGTCTATAAAATCAATTTCCGATGATACTAATCTAATGTTCTATAAATCAAAAAATAATTTTTCTATCATGGCCTCCCATGATCGTCTTGCTCAAGTAATGAGTCAGATAAAAATATTAGCAGGTGCATTATTTAAAATTTCAAATGATATAAAAATTCTATCTTCTGGTCCAAGATCAGGAATATATGAACTAATTATTCCTCAAAATGAACCTGGAAGTTCTATTATGCCGGGTAAAGTGAATCCAACTCAATGCGAAGCCTTATCAATGGTTTGTACTCAGATAATGGGTCTTGAATATGCAGTCTCAATGGCAAATTCTAGCGGCACTTTACAGATGAATGAATATAAGCCTCTTATTGGATTTAATATTCTCACAAGTTTAAAATTACTTAAAAATATAATAGAAAACTTCAGAATAAAATTAGTTGATGGGATGGAACCTAATCAAAAGAGAATGAAGTTAAATTTAGAAAATTCACTAATGTTGGTTACAGCCATAGTGCCAAAAGTTGGTTATGAAAAAGCAGCTGAAATTGCAAACCTTGCCTTCAAAGAATCATTAAATTTAAAAGAGGCAACAATTAAATTAGGTTATTTAAACGAAGATGAATTTGATGAAGCAATGAATATCAACTCAATGATTTGATTAAAAAAATTTAAGAATTATTGTCAATTCTTTTTGTTGCAGGATTAGTATCATCAGAGATTTTTATAAGATCATTAGATTCAGAAACAGGAAAACGATTAATAGCTTTTAATGCTATCTTAGCTTTGCTTTTTAATTTATTACTTACACCAATACAGTATTGCACTTGAGAAAGGACATCAATTGATCTTCTAATAATCCTCACTACATCACCTTCATCTAATGAAGTATTAAAAATCAAATCTTTCCATTTTTTCCCTCTTGCCCATTCAGAAATAATTCCAGTCAACTCTGTTTCTAAATAGATAGGAATTTCAATATTAAACTTATTTTGTTGAAAGGAGACTAATTTTCTTAAACCATCTAATTCATTAAAAACATCTATTACCTTTAAAGAAGGCTTGAAATTACACCAAAGATTAGGCCTCCTTATATCAACACATATAGCTTGAATAATTGCAGCTAACTCAGGAGGATCTAAATCGTCTAAATAACCACTAACTAAAACAAGACCAATCCATAATTCATTTTCACTCCTTATTGCACCAACTGTTTGTCCAACTTCTGTCAATTCCAAATCATTTAAACAACCAAAATGATTCAAAATTTTAATCAAATCAGTAAAAGTTCTCCAGTTATGATTTTCTTTATCCTCAAGAAGTTTTTTTCTAATATTTATTTCTTGTTCAACATCAATAATTCTTTTTCTATATTTCTTTAATTTCTTGGAGTCTCCAAATCTGTGTGCAGGATGATCAGTAACTGTTTCTTCTAAATTATTAATTTGTTGCTTTTGTGCTAAAACTTCCGTTGTCAAATCATATTGTGGAGTTTGTAAATCATTTTTTTTAGAAACTTCTAAAATTCGATCCGCATAACACTGCGACATATCATCTCCCCTAAATACCTCTCCAGAAAAATACATCTTTGGCACTTCAAGTCCTAAGACATCAATTGCATCCAAATCATTAAAAATACTTACTATGTATGAGGGTTTTATAAGAATAAATAAATTATCAATTGTCAAACACAATAAACTCTTAATTTTTTGGGATTCATATATTTTCTTACAAATTAATCCTGGAACAATTTTTCTTTTAATTTGGGGAGCTTTGATTGAAATTAAGCTTCCATCTTTAATATATGGAAGTGCATTGGTTATCTCTTCTGATAATTTTTCCGCTGATTGTTTTTCTAAAATTTTCAAGAGTCTTCTCTCTTCCTTAAGACGATTTTTTAACTTTTCGTATGTATCAAAATCTTTCCATGAAACGTTAGATGTAATTTTTTTTAACTCATTTAAATCCTTATCTAAATTTTCAAGAATTAAATTCTCACCTGATGATTCACCTAAATATAAAAAACTACCAAAACTTCTTTTAATTAATTCTTTAGACTTCTCTAAAGTATAACTTTGTAAAAGATTAAGTACCATTCCATAGCTTGGAGTGAATTGACTTTCTAAAGCATTTGGTTTGCTTATAGCCAATGCACTTGCTTCTTTGGCACCTTCGAATCTTGTTTGTAATGTAACAACATATCCCTGGGTATCTTTTCCTCTTCTTCCAGCTCTTCCTGACATTTGCAAAAATTCACTGCTAAATAATAATCTATGACCATCTTCTGTCCTTTTTGATAAAGAAGAAATAACAGTTGTTCTTGCGGGCATATTTATTCCTGCAGCAAGAGTTTCAGTTGCAAAAACAACTTTTATTAAACCTTGCTGAAATAATTCCTCAACCAACTCTTTCCATGCAGGCAATAATCCAGCATGATGGGATGCAATACCGCGTTTTAATGCCTCGCATTGAGATTTATCTTTAATTGCTTCCTGATTATTTTTAAGATAAACATCTAATTTTTGGGATATCATACTTGCTTCTGAATAACTTACTAAAGTTAAATCTTTTATATTCTCAATAGCCTTATCACATCCTTTTCTACTAAAAATAAAATAAATAGCTGGCAACATATTTCGTTCAGCTAGTTTCGAGATCACAAAGCCAATTGAGGGAGACTTTGGTTGCATTATCCTGCCAACTTTTCCTCTTATTTTCTGCCCTTTAGGAGCTCTCCAAATCTTACAGTTTGGATGAATTCCATTACCCTTATTATTTAAAAGTGGATGGAGGCCTTTAATACTACAAAAAATAAAATCAAGTGGGACTGGTCTCTTATCACTATTAATTAGTACTGTGGGCCCATGAACTTTTTCTATCCAATTTTGTAATTGATCTGCATTGGCTATTGTTGCTGATAAAGCTATTATTTGAGTTCTACTAGGGCAATGGATTATAGTTTCTTCCCAAACTGTTCCTCTTTGGGGGTCATTCATATAATGACATTCATCAAGAATTACAGATTCTAAATTTTCTAAGGGATCATCAAATTCATCAAATTCGCCATAAAGCATGTTCCTAAAAATCTCAGTCGTCATGACTAAGATTGGTGCTTCTCTATTTATGCTTATATCTCCAGTTAAAAGACCAACTTTATTCTCACCATATTGATTAGCAAAATCTCTAAACTTTTGGTTTGATAGGGCCTTCAAAGGTGTTGTATAAAAAACTCTGCTGTCATGAGATAAGCCCCTATATATAGCAAATTCACCTATCAATGTTTTACCCGAACCGGTTGGTGCTGTTAAAACTACAGAATTTCCGCTATTAATAGCTCGTATTGCTTCTAATTGGAAATCATCTAGCGGAAAGGGGAAATATTCCTCTAAATTAAGCAATAATTGTGATTGAAGAGATGATGAGTTAACTTCTTAATATATGATCTATATAGATATTAATAAACAAAAAATACCTTGCAAACTTTAATAGTAAATCTAAATCTTTTTAATTAATTCACTATATTTTATTTTACCAAAATGAAAAAAGTAAAAATTCCAAAAAATAGAATCCGTAAGTTAAAAACATTTTCTTTAGGTAAAAAATCCTTCGAACTTCTAAGTTTAAATTCGCAAAATAAAAAACTTATAGACTTATGCAGTAATGATTATTTTGGATTAAGCAGGGACAAGGATTTAATAAAAGCTGCTTACGAAATAAGCTTGTTAGAGGGCATTGGTTCAGGAAGCTCTAGGTTTATTACAGGTTCAAGACCAATACATAAATTATTAGAAACAGAACTTGCCAAGTGGCTTGATCAAGAGAAAGTATTACTTTTCCCAAGCGGATTTCAGGCGAACATAGCCGCTATCCAGGCTTTAGCAAACAGAAATAGTATCGTAATAGCAGATAAATTGATCCATAACTCTTTATTAGTTGGAGTCAAAGCTGCTCAAGCAAAACTAGTTCGATTCTCACACAATAATTTAAAAGATTTAGAAGATAAAATTATTAAATCTAAACCCACAAAAAATTCCATTTTAGTTGTTGTTGAATCTCTTTATAGCATGGAGGGATCAATTGCTCCGCTCAGAGAAATAACGGAAATTTGCAAAAAAAATAGTGTTCAATTATTAGTTGACGAAGCTCATGCAATTGGGATATTGGGCCCTGAAGGCAGGGGTTTAAGTTTTAATTGTCGTTCAGATATAACTATGATTACTGGAACTTTTGGAAAAGCATTTGGAAGCGGTGGAGCTTTCATAGCTTCCAATTCAGAAATTGGAGAATATCTTATCCAAACAAGTGGTGCATTTAGGTATACAACCGCACTTGCGCCATCTTTGGCTGCTGGGGCATTGGAAGGTTTAAAAAAAATTTTAGAAAATAAAGAATGGGGTAATGATCTATTATCTTCTGCGAATGTATGGAAAGATGAAATTATTAAAAATTTTAGTTTTCCAGTTCAGGGAGATTCTCACATTTTATCAATTGTTATTGGCCAAGAAGAGAAAGCAATTTATCTACAAAAATATCTCGAAGAAAATGGTTTTTTAGCAATTGCGATAAGACCTCCAACTGTTCCAGTGGGGCAATCAAGAATCAGAATAACAATACGAAGAAACTTAGATTTTAATCTGCTAAATAATTTCATTGCAGTATTAAAAGAGTTTAAATGAAACAAATTATTACTCAACATGGGTGGGGACTAAATAAATATTTCTGGGATGATTATAAAGTTGATTTTTTAAAAAATAATTGGCATTGGCAAGATAATGAAAGGGGCTATTTTTCGACAAATAATTTTCAAGCAAAATGGATTAAAAGCGAATCTAGAAAAGAAATCAGAATGACTTTATGCCATTCATTTGGTTTTCATTTAATGCCAAAAAAAATTTTAAAAGAAGCAACTCATGTTGTTCTTATAAATTCTTTTAATAATTTTCTTCCTTTAAGTAATAAGAGAAACTTAATTTTGAGATCTCTAAAAAGAATGGAAACAAAAATCATAAAAAATGAACCTAAGGATATGTTGAAAGAATTTATATATAGATCATTTATGCCAAATCATATTAATAATAGTTTTAAAAATATCTTTTATAAAAGTATTGAGAGTTCAAATAAAACTCTTCTTTTAAGTGATTTAAAAGAACTTTACATAAATAGAGATTTTCCAGGATTTTTAAGAAAAGATTGCAAAATTATTTTTATAAAATCAGAAAATGATTTGATTCTTGACAACGAATCAAATAATAACTTTTTAGATTCCTTAAATAAAAAACTTGAAAGGAAGCCAATTTTAATTAAATTAGCTCAACAAGGTCATTGCTTGAATAATTTAAATTTATACGAGATCTTACGCAATACACTTAACGATTGAGATGGATAGTAAAAAGTGGAATGAGAAAATACAAAATAATTTCAATGATGCTGCATATCGGTATTTAGAGCATTCAAATATTCAGAAATTTTTTGCAAAAAAGATTGTTCATCTTATCAAAGAATTAAATCCCCAAAAAAAAGGTGAATGGATAGATCTAGGATCAGGACCAGGACTATTAGCAGATGAAATAGAAAAAATTTCTTCCAAAAAAGTATCCAGAATTGATTTCAGCAAGAAAATGCTCCTTGAGAATAAATTATCTAGAAAAAAAATTTTATGGGATTTGAATAATGATTTACCTTCTGAAATAAACAACTGTTCTCTATTGACATCTAACTTTTGCATACATTGGTTAAACAACCCAGAAAAGATAATAAAAAATTGGTTTAGCAAATTAACACCAGGAGGGTTTTTAATCATTTCATATCCAACAAAAGATTGTTTTCCTGAATGGAAAGATACTTGTCAAAAAATTGATATTGAATATAGTGGTCTTAATTTCCTTAGCTCTAAAGAATTATTAAAAGATTTCAAATCAACTGAAATACATTATTCAAAAAAGTTTAATTATCTTGAAAATTTTGAAGATGTATATAAACTTTTTAGAAGCATTAAAAATGTAGGTGCACAATCAACAAACTGTAAACGCAAAACAGTGAAAGAGTTAAAGAAAATTCAAAAGTTTTGGCCTAAGAATTACAATAATACAGTGAACCTTTCATGGCAAATTGAGATTCAAATCATAAAGAAATTATGAGTAGTCACAGCAATATCTTCAAATTTGTAATTTGTGGAACAGATACTGATATTGGGAAAACTTTAATAAGCTCTTTTTTCGTTAAAGGATTAAATTCCTTTTATTGGAAACCTATTCAAAGTGGGATTGAATCGCAAACTGATAGTCAAACTGTTGAAAAACTTGCACAAGTAAGTAAAGAGAAAATAATCAAAGAAGCTTATGTCTTTACAAAACCTCTATCTCCGCATTGGGCTGCTGAAATAGATAAAAAAACTATTAACTTTGACAAGTTGAGATTGCCAAAAGTGCAAGGCTCACTAATCATAGAAACTGCAGGTGGATTAATGGTTCCAATAACACGCAATTTTTTGCAAATAGATCAAATAAAAGAATGGAATCTTCCTGTAATACTTACATGTAAGAGCTCACTTGGCACTCTTAACCATACCCTGCTTAGTATTGAGGCCTTAAAACGAAGAAATATTGAGATTTTAGGTTTAGTAGTCAATGGCGAAAAACACCTAGATAATCCAAAAACTCTTGTTGATTTTAGTGGTATTCCTTTAATTGCTGAATTTCCTTACATCAAAAAAATGGACTCAAATAATTTAGATATACTATGGAAAGAACTCGACATCAAGAATAAGTTGATCTCACTATTAAACTCAAAAATAAGTTAAATGAAATCTTTGGATTCAAAAACTCCAAATCAAGATTGGCACCCAAATATTTGGCCACCTTTTACGCAAATCAATAACAGCAAACCGCAGATAGAAGTAACTCATGGTAAAGATGCCCTCCTATTTACTAAAGATCCTGAAAAAAAACTTATAGATGCAATTAGTAGTTGGTGGGTAACTCTTCATGGTCATAGTAACGAATATATTGCGAATGCCATTTTTGATCAATCAAAAAAACTTGAGCAAGTTATATTTGCTGATTTCTTACATCCACAGGCAAAAAAATTAGCTGAAAGACTTAGTGAATTAACAAAACTAGAAAGATTATTTTTTTCTGATAACGGTTCTACTGCAGTGGAAGTCGCTTTAAAAATTGCCTTCCAATCATGGCAAAATAGAGGAGAGACAAGAACTCAAATAGTAGCTTTTGATGGCGCCTATCATGGTGATACATTTGGCGCAATGGCTTTAGGAGAAAGAAATATTTTTAATGAGAATTTCGATAATCTTATGTTCCCAGTCAGAAGAGCCCCCTGGCCTTCAACTTGGATGAAAGATGAAGAAGTAGAAAACAAAGAAAATGAGGCCATCCAAAAATTAGAAACTCTACTTAAAACTCCGACAGTTGCAGTAATACTTGAGCCACTTGTTCAAGGAGCAGGAGGAATGAATATGGTTAGGCCTCAGTTTATAAAAAAAGTTTCAGAAATTATAAACAATAATAATTCTTTATTAATTGCTGATGAAGTCTTAACTGGGTTTGGAAGATGTGGAAGTCTTTTTGCGTTTCAACAGGCAAAAATCGTTCCTGATTTAATAAGTATTTCAAAAGGCTTAACTGGTGGATTTTTACCCATGGGAATAACTTTATGTAAAGAAAAAATTTTTCAATCCTTTATTGATGATTCCCCAAGAAAAACTTTTTGGCATGGACATAGTTTTACTGCTAATCCTTTAGGTTGTGCTGCGGCAAACGCTAGCCTTGATTTATTAGAAAAAGAACCACACAAATACCTTTCATTTGAAGAAAAACATTTATCTCACTTAATTAAATTTCAAAACTTATCTTATATAAAGAAAATAAGGGTATCCGGCACAATTGCTGCCTTCGATTTAGATATTGGGAACAAAAAAGGTTATTTCAATAATATTGGGAAAGAAATAAAGAGTCTTGCAATGGAACAAGGTTTATTTATTAGACCCCTTGGGAACGTTATTTATCTCTTGCCACCTCTCTGTATAACCGATGATCAATTAGAAAAAAGTTACTGGATAATAAAACAAATCTTAGAAAACCTTTAGATAGAAATTTAAGGTCCCTGCAGTATTGCATTTTCCACATCTTCTCTATTAATGCAATAGGAAAATAGTCTTTTAGTTTCTTGTCCTTCACTTTCCCAGATAACACTTAAATCTTCTTGTTCAAAAATAATAGTTGCATTCCAATTTGAAAGTAACAGATACCATTTAGATGGATTATTAATATCCTTCACAGCACCTAAATCAGTTAGCCACAATTCCAATGATTGCAGTGAATTTTGATTGATAGGTTTTTTAGAGGGATTCACAGAATTTTTAAAAAAATTATTTAATTAGCCAAAGCGGTATTGTCTCTAATTCTTTTCCAGTAAAAGAAGCAATAAAAATTGAACCAATTAAACTTATAGAAATGATGATAATTAAAAGGAACAACGAAAACAATTCTCCATTCGAAAAAGGTCTTCTATTTCCTATTAAATTTTGATTGTTAGAATCGATTACTAAATTATTTAAAACGTTAGTATTATTCCTACTTCTAGAGTTTTCTTTTAGTTTGTCATCATATATTTTCCTTAAATTACTATTATTTAAATGTTCATAAGCTTCAAGAACTTCTTGAAATTTACTTTTAGCAACGTCTATTTCTAATGAAGTTGTATCAGGATGCAACTCAATAGAAAGTTTACAAAATGCCTTTCTTAATTCATGATTGGATGCATTTTCATCTACACCTAAAATTTTGTAATAGGAAATTTCCCCTTTCAAAATAATCTTTTATTAATATTCTAATTCTAATAAATTTTTACTAAATAGAATGTATTTAATGGATGGTTAAAATTTATATTTATAACGAAATGAAAAAACAAAACATTCCAGAAGAAATTCTTTCCTTAATAACTGAAGAAGAAATAAATTTATTTCAAGAGTTACAAATTAAAATTAAAGAATTAAATAATAAGACCAATCTCACAAGATTAACTGATGGGGATGATTATTGGGTATCTCAAGTTTTTGACAGCATTTGGCCATTCAAAGCTTTCACGAATATTAATTTTGATAATAAAAAATTTTTAGATATTGGATCAGGCTGTGGCTTCCCAGGTTTAGCTTATGCAATAACTCACCCTAATTCTGAGATATATCTAATTGATTCTTTGAAAAAGAAAACAGACGCAATAAAATTGTTAGTTGAGCAGATCAATTTCAAAAACAATATTCATGTAATCAATGATCGTGTTGAGAACTTAGCCCACCAATCGTCAATGAGAAATAATTTTAATATTGCAACAACTAGAGCGGTTAGTAATCCATCAACAGTTTCAGAATACATACTACCAATGTTAAAAAAAGAAGGGTTTGGAGTTTTATATTGTGGCAAATGGACAAATGAAGAAGGCAAAAATCTAGATAAAACTTTAGAAATATTAGAAGGGAAAGTTAAAGATAAAAAAGAGATGCTATTACCAAGAAATAAAGGCACCCGAAATATTATTCTTATTCAACCAAAGAATTTTTGTCCTGAAATTTACCCAAGAAAAGTTGGCAAACCAGAAAAAAATCCATTATGAAATTATTTTCTTGATAGTCTTTTAGCATTCTTATCTCCAAACTTTTCTTTTAAATTTCTCAATTTTTTTATAACTTTTTTTGGATTTATATGACCTTCTAATACTTTCAATAATTCTCCTTCAGAAACATCTACATCTAGTAAATTTGCATTGAATCCTGGGAACCAGTGGCTTCCATTACCAAGCAATTGATATCTAGCTCTTGCATATCCCTCCATACCCAACCAATCAATTAAATTTGAAAGCCAAAGCAGAACAGGAATATTAATATTTCCAGGCGTATATTCCCAACTTGGCAAATTTCTGTTCCAATTTTGATGCCACTCTAAACCTAAAGAATTAATTGATTCTTGCCTTAATTTGTTAATTATCTTAGGCACATACTTCTCAGATTCTGATAACAACGAGACAGCTTCTAAATGCAGAGCGAAATCTGTCTCTTTTGCAATACCCACACTTAAAGTATGGACATTTTGATTTCTTAAGCAAAAAAGATCATTAAAAACTATAGGATGAAGTGGTTTACAAAATTCCAACATTTTTCTTGAGGGAGTATGAAGATGTCCCCCTTTATCAGTGGGACTTATTATGAAAACCCCAAGATCATGCTTATTAGCTAAATTAATAACCTTTGTATTTTCCTGATTAATGAAATACCAGTGCAAATTTACATAATCAAATAAGTTTGTTGATATGGCCTTTTCAATAAGTGACGATTTTCCATGAGTTGAAAATCCGATAGATCCAATTAAATTTTCTTTTTGAAAATTCCTCAAAATATCAATGCAACCGCCATCTCGAATAGCATGATGTAAATGTTCAGCATTATTAATACCATGTATTGCTAACAAATCAATTTTTTTAACTCGCAATTTTTCAATACTAGATAATACATCTCGCTCAAAAATTTCCGGATCACTATTTGGTGGAATCTTTGTTTGAATTATATTTGGGATTTTCTTAGTATTGTTAAAACACATCCCTAATTGCACCTCAGAAGTTCCATAGTACTTGGCGGTTTCTACATGACTTAAGCCATATTGTGTTGCAAGATCTAATATATTTTCTACTTTATTTTGTTCTTCATATGAAACCTCAGAAAAATCTAATTGATCCCAACTTTTTTGAAACCTCATACCACCTAAAGATAAAACAGGAATCTTCAGATTGGTTCTACCAAATCTACGATATTTCATCTTTTTGATGTTAGTGCTTATTCATTCTCGGTGGCTTTCCAAATGTTTGAAACATATCCCTATCGAGACTATTCTCTAAATCATCCAATTCTTCAAATTTGACCCAATGAATACAATCAACAGGGCATGTATCTATTGCTTCTTGTATTACATCAGAACTATCTCCATCTTGCCTAATAGCTCGACTTCTACCATGAAATTCATCAACAGTGAAAGTGTTCGAAGCGACGTGAACACAGTACTGACAACCAATACACTTAGCTTCATCAACCCATACAGCTTTTTCGGCTAACTGACCTCCTAAAACGGGCTCCCAACCTGTAATCTCAATATTTTCTTCGGCATCATGGAATGGATCTGTAAAATCCATATCTTGATATTAGTTTTCCCACTTGGTTAAGACCAGTTCAATAGAACCATCATTTTTATTTTTTTGCTCTACGATTTGATATCCATCTTCTTGAGTTTTAGAAATGATTGTTTGATAAGCATACATTTGAGTAACTTTTGAGATAAATCTTTCTACTGGAATCTCAAATTTCCAAAGATCAAGGTCAGTAACTAATTCATATGCATTAGAATTATTATCCCATTTAAATCCAACCTGGGTATCACCAGGTAAATGCATACTAATATCAACGGCTGTAAATTGACCTTTATATCCTTTTACAAACTTTTCTTCCTGATTAATACTATAACCGAAATGATTTAAAGCCTTAATTAATGGCTCTGCTTCTTTGAGCTGGGTTTTAATCGTACTAAAATGTGACATTAGATTCGTTATTTAATTGTGTTAAGTTTTCACTTTGATTAGAGATGAAAGCATCAGATGTTTTATTCTTAACTGTTACTTTACCGAGAGCGTCTTCGAGATTTTTTGTAGCTTCATTGCATGAATTACCTGTGAATCCTTCAACAGTCTCTTCAACTCTACCGTCTTGATGAATTTTGAATCTCAATGTTTTTTGAGGCATTAAATTCAAGTACTAAGTACTTTTACTTTATATAGAATAACGAAAATTTTTTGTTTCAGTTGGTACAAGTTAATTAATTTTAATTTTTTTATTGAATATCTGATAAATTTATTTTTTCGATTACATTCTGTGTTTAAAAAATTTAATTATAAAAACCTTGCATCCCCATTGAATCAAGAGCAGTTTTAGCTTCTTCCATAACGGATGGCTCTTTATCGAAAAGCGCTATCTTGGTACATTCATCAACGAAACTTTCTTGCAAAGTATTATTTAATTTTTCGTACAACCTACACAATGACCAAATACAATTACTTCGCACACCTGATTCATTATCTATCTTTAAACTTATTAAAAGTTGTTCAGCTGCTAATTGAGCGTTCTCAAAAGAAACATTTCCAATTTCAGCTAAAGAACTAGATGACCATAACCTTACTGCAGCCACATCATTCTTTAAAGCATTTATTAATGGTTCTAAAACAATTTGGTTATCATAATTAGCTAAGCTCCATGCAGTTGCTCTTCTGACATAAGCATTATCATCAGACTGCAAAAGGCTAACAAGTTTCTGGACTGCGCTAGGACATGGATTACGACCTAAAGCATATACTGCACTCATTCTTTCAACAGGGCAGGGTTGATCAAGCAATGGTAACAAAAGGGGAAAAGATCTTTGATCTCTATACTCACAAAATATTCTTAAACCTTGTATTCTCTCTTCTCTATTACCTCTGAGCATTTTTAAAGCTTCATCACACTCTTGAGTAATATTTAAATCTTTTGAAAAAACATCTTCATCAATTTGCTCTAAAGGATCTATTTCAATCTCTAAAGCCAATTCTCTGGCTAAAACATCTGGATCAACTGCAATTTCAGCCAAGCTTTCTTGATTAGTATCCTTATTTTTTGTCATTTTCAGAATCTAATAATATTAATTCATTGGAGCAGGTGACATCATATCTCCTGGCAACCAAATTCTTGCACTAACGGCAAAGAAGGCAATCCCAAAAAGCGCGACGATTGCGAAAGGTAAAATTTTTGTCCTAATAAAACCCAAAGATTCAAGATTAATTAACACAATGATAGCCTGTTTGAGAGACTTTTAATAAATTTTTCAGATAATATTTTCTTAGATAATATTATTTATTTCTTGCATTTTGTCTTAACTGACCACATGCAGCATTTTTATCGAGACCTCTGCTTTTTCGCAAGCTGACAGCGATACCATTATGAGAAAGTCTAGATTGAAATGATTGAAGATTATTTAGGGAAGCCCTTTGAAATTCAACCTCATCAATTTGATTGTACTGTATTAAATTCACGTGGCATTGAAAACCTCTCAGCAAATTACTTAGTTCATCAGCATGTTCTAATTTGTCATTAACCCCACTTAGCATCAAATATTCAAAACTTACCCTCCGACCAGTATCTTTTACGTATTTCTTACAGTCTTCAATTATATTTTCGATCTTGTAGTTTTTTGCACTTGGTATAATCTTTTCTCTTATTTTCTGGTTTGAAGCGTGTAAGCTTATTGCTAATGTAAATTGACAATTACCTAATATTTGAAAAGACCTTGCTGATAATTTATTTATCATTTTTGGGACAGCAACAGTGCTTACAGTTATCTTTCTCTGACTAATTTGAAAATCCTCATTGATAGATCTAATTGAAACGAGCAACTCATCAATATTTAATAAGGGCTCACCCATGCCCATGAAAACAATATTGGTCACTTTTCTATTCATTTCATTTTCGATAAATAAAATTTGATCTAAAATTTCACTCGCTTTTAAAGATCTCTTTAAACCTTCCTTACCAGTTGCACAAAATTTGCAGTCCATTGGGCAACCAACTTGACTAGAGAGACAAGCAGTTAATCTTTTTTCAGTTGGTATACCAACGCACTCAATACTTTCATTATCATCTGTAGAAAGTAACAACTTTAAAGTATCATCTTTAGCTAAGTTTCTTTCTTTAATAATCAGCTCACTTACCTTAAAACCATCATCCTTTAACTTCTTTCTAAAACCTAGAGGTAAAACTTCTATTTGATCAATATTTTTGTTCTTATTTCTATAGTTATAAATCCAATTATGGATTTGGCGACCCCTAAAAGCAGCCTGCCCATAATCCAAAGCTACATTTTCTAGATCCTTAATACTACTTCCAAGAAGATTTTTCAAATTTAGTAGTCTTTATCTAAAAACTATTTTCACCATAACAGCAAACCATGTTTTAGAAAGAATTCTGTGAGAATAAGCGCAATGAAGCCAATCATGGCAATTCTTCCATTAAGTCTTTCATTATAAAAATGGAATCCATAACGGGGTAATTTTCTTTTAGGTACAATTTCTGGCTTAATCATCACTTACAAATTTAAAAAATCATTCTAGTCACTAAAAATAATAATAGATAATATTTATTCATCAGACAGAAGGCCCTCCTCCTGCAATCCCTCCAATGCGGCAGGATCTGGTAATTGATCTTCAGAAAATTGATTCTCAGCATTAGGCCTCGCGAAGGCCGCAAAATTACTGGAAGAAGGATCTATTCCGTGTCGATTTCTTGTTGTCTCCAAATCTTCATCACTTGGATCATCAAGTATTGCAGTAGAGTTTACCGCAGGTGATTGTGGCATATCAACTGTATAATCTGGCCTTAAGTTTTGTGCTCTTCTGTAGCCACCAGATTCTTCTGCAAGAATATCGGGATGAGGTCCTGCCTCTGAGGATAATTCCTCCACAAAGCCGCTAAAACCGGTACCTGCAGGTATTAATCTACCGATGATAACATTTTCTTTTAATCCTCTTAACCAATCAGATTTACCTTCAATCGCAGCTTCTGTAAGAACCCTTGTTGTTTCTTGGAACGATGCTGCTGAAATAAAGCTATCTGTATTAAGAGAGGCTTTAGTAATACCCAACAAAACAGGAGTAAATTCTGCTGGGGCTCCTCCTGTAATTGCCATTGCTTGGTTAGTATCTTCCACTTGCCTCAACTCTATGAGTTCACCAGGCAATAGAGTAGTATCGCCAGCATCTTCTATACGGACTTTACTTGTCATTTGTCTAACAATAACTTCAATATGCTTGTCATCGATTGCTACACCTTGCGACTTATAAACATTTTGAACCTCATTCACCATACTTCTTTGTAGTTTTGATATAGATTCTCGAGCTGCATCTATCAGAGGTTTTTGATCTTTTAAATCATTGAAATAGCAATCTAATAGTTCATGTGGATTAATTGGACCATCAGTTAAAGATTCTCCACCTTTAACTTGTTGTCCATCACTAACCATTATATTTTTTCCAATTAATAGTTGATATTCATTAACTAAATCATCTTTTTCAATGACTGATAAAGAAACTGATTCTTCATCATTACCTTGTTTAATCTGAACAATTCCAGATTTTTTACATAAAATTGCTGAATCTCTTGGTCTCCTAGCTTCTAATAACTCTTCAATACGAGGCAATCCTTGTACGATATCTCCAGTTTTCTGCCTCTCAAAAACAAGTAAAGCTAAACCATCTCCCCTAAGAACCAAGTCGCCGTCTTTAACATGTAAAACCGAATCAGGAGAAACCATATAAGGCCTTCCAAGTCTTAAGGTAACAAAACTATTAGAAATTTCTTCTATTTCTCCACAAGAAGTTGATTTCACAGAATCACTAATAGGATCACCATCAACTACACGATCACCAACTTTTACTATTTCTTTACCGCTAATTTTAATTTTAATTTTATCTTCTTCTCTTTCAACAATTAACCTTCTTATTGGCTCATCATCATCAACATTTGGTAATTGGACCAATCCCTTCTCTTTGCAAAGAATTTGAGTTGTAGCTATTACATCACCTGCCTTTACTACTTGGTTATTATTGACTTGCAGTTCTGTGTGTGTTGAGCCATGACTAGAATCAGATATAGTATCTCTTCTTACAAGAATAGACTCCAGTATTACTAAATTTAATCTATTGATTGATCCATCATTTTCATCTTCAATTGACTCGACGTCAATAGTCATTTGAGGAGTAGCGTCAAAGCTTTCTATACTTAAATGGGTTCTAAGTAATTCAACTCCTTCAACTGATTTTATCAATTCACCGTCTTTAAAGGTAAGCCTTTGGATAGCTTTTAAGCCTAAATGTGGACCTTTTTCCTGCTTAACATGTGATAGTTGGGGTAATTCCGCTTGATCAGGAATATTAAATTCTTCAACAGTTCTTAATAACAAACCTCGACATTTAGGTGTTTCTAATTTTTGAACAAATAGAATTTCTTTATTATCAACACCATCTAAAATCTTTTCGCCTGGATTTACAAGATTTCCTTCTTCTGTAAATCTATTCAAAACTTCTTCATCATCACACTCATGAAAAGTTCCATTTCTTACAGTTATTTCACGAAGGATATCATTCTTTTGCGTAACAGTAACAATGCCTGATGTTTGACTAAAAATATCTTTTACAACTTCTGTTCCAGCTTCAATCCATTTCATATCTTCAATCATTAGAAGAGATATATCCTTATTGATTTCATGTGTTTCTTGCGGAATCCAGAGCAATGTCCCTCCTTGACTTACCTCAAAGCCATTTTTGGATGATCTCGCTTTTTTGACACTTAATCCAGGTGCGTATTTTACTAAACCGCCAGTTTTTGTACGAAACCTTTCATCCGTTAAATCTGCTATTACCTCACCATTACTGATTTTACTTCCTGGAGCAATATTTAAACGATAAGATGTACCATCATTAGATTCCAAATTATATATTTGACCTGAGTGAGTAGATTCTTCAATTAATTTAAAATTAGTTAAAGACATTGAAGTAGTAACAATCTGAACTTCTCTTGAATCTCCTATTGATTCTCTTAATCGAATTTGTCCGCCAAACTCACTTGATTGACTTGCTTCTGCTAAAACTGTCCCTTCATCTACAGATTGTCCAGATGATATAACTGGTCTTGCATTTGGTGGCAAGTTATAAACATCTCCAGCTAAAACCCATAATCTGCCTAGTCTTTGAGCTTTTAAGGTAATATTACCCTGCCTATCTGTTACCTCCTTTGGTTGAATAACCTTGTCGTACCTAACTTGGCCAGCCAAATCACAAATCACATCTTTTGTTGCTTTTTCTACACTCTTTTTCACAGCTCCAGCAGTAATCTGAGCAACAGTTATATCAGAACTAATTTCTTCACCGTCATCTACAAATAAAAGGGATCCACTAGAAACTTCAATTTTTTGAGCTTTGCCAGATTTATTTCCTTGAGGAACTATCTTGAGTATGAAATCAACTTCGGCTTGTTTAGCCTCTACGCCATGTGGAGTTCTATAACCTCTAACCTTTGCTTTTGAACTAAATTCAACTTTACCAGATATTTTTGATCTTACAACTCCACTTTCTGCAGTTGATACACCTCCAGTATGGAAAGTTCTCATTGTCAATTGAGTTCCTGGCTCGCCGATCGATTGAGCAGCAATAATTCCAACTGCTTCTCCTAAATCAACCAAATGATTATGGGCCAACGCCCAGCCGTAGCACCTCCTGCAAACAGATCTATTTGCTTCACATGTTAATGGGGATCTTATTTTCACTTCACTAATAGATGCTTTCTCAATTTCTCCTGACAATGCAGGGTCTATAGCAGTATTTTGAGGAACAACAAGGTTTTCTTCAGCATCAAAAATATCCTCCGCGGTAAGCCTACCAAGAAGCCTTGCTCCAAATTTACCATCTTCAGCTTCAACAACTATTGATCTTTCTGTTCCACAATCTTCTTCTCTCACAATTACATCTTGAGCAACATCAACTAATCTTCGAGTCAAATAACCAGAATCAGCAGTTCTTAAGGCAGTATCAACCAAACCTTTCCTTGCTCCATAAGAAGAAATCACATATTCAGTAACAGTGAGTCCTTCTCTAAAATTAGTTCTTATTGGCAGGTCAATAATTTCTCCTTGAGGATTAGCCATCAATCCTCTCATACCAACAAGTTGTCTTACCTGAGACATATTACCTCTTGCTCCTGAATTAGCCATCATCCAAACGGAATTTAGTGGATCATTTTGATTAAAATTATTCTTTACAGCATCTACCAATCTTTCATTAGTTTCAGTCCAGGTATCTATAACTTTTGTGTGCCTTTCAACTTCGGTAATTTCACCAAGTCTATAGCATTCTTCTGTAGCAGATATTTGCTCTTCAGCTTGTCCTATTAAATCTTGCTTAGCTTCAGGAACTTTTAAGTCGTCTACTGAAATAGAGACCGCAGCTTGGGTAGCATATTTAAATCCTAAATCCTTAAGATTATCTGCCATAGCTGCAGTTATAGCTGTTCCATGAGTTTTGTAAGCCCAAGAGACTAAATTTTTTAAGGCTTTTTTATCAACTACCTTATTTTTAAATGAGGGTGGCGTTTTAGCGAGAGCAGGCATTGTAACTGGATTGTTCTTTTTTGAATTTTTAGTAGTTTTGCGTACTCTGGATGTTTTTTTAGATTTAGATGAAGTCATGATTTTTAAGTAAATGAAAAATAGTTTTTAAAGATTACGTTTTAGATACAGAGTCGATGATGGTATAGTTCATAACTACTCTCCCAACAGTTGTAAGAACAAATCTACTTATTAAATTATTATCAGAGTCAAATCTGTCCCTTCTTAAATTCCAGATTTCTAATCTTGAGCCATCATCTAGCTCCTGAGTTTTTTGTGGGCTACGCATTTCGTCCTCATCTTCAACTTCTCCATTAAATCTAACCCAAACCCATTCATGCAGACTGAGTCTTTTATCTTCAAAGGCAAAAATGACATCTTCTAATGAAGCAAAAGTAGTCTTATTATCTCCGAATTCTGGTTGTCGATAATTCGGTTGTAAAGCCGTCAGGTAATAAGATCCTAAAACCATATCTTGTGATGGAGTCACAATTGGTTCACCAGTAGCAGGGGAAAGAATATTATTACTTGCCAGCATAAGCATGCGTGCTTCAGTTTGTGCCTCTAAAGCTAAGGGAACATGAACTGCCATTTGATCTCCATCAAAGTCAGCGTTAAATGCTGGACAAACTAATGGATGAAGTTGTATTGCTCTACCTCCAACTAATTTCGGTTCGAAAGCTTGAATTCCTAAACGATGCAGGGTCGGGGCTCTATTTAAGAGAATTGGATGACCTTCAATAACTTCCTGAAGTACCTGCATAACTTCGTCATCA
This sequence comes from Prochlorococcus sp. AG-455-E15, assembly GCA_003212115.1. Lineage (GTDB taxonomy): Bacteria > Cyanobacteriota > Cyanobacteriia > PCC-6307 > Cyanobiaceae > Prochlorococcus_A. Next base: position 25,242 of record QCQS01000004.1, read on the forward strand.
GCTTTTTGTATTAATTTTTTTGCTGCTTTAATATTATTTACAATATTTTGTCTTATCAATCTATGGATTACAAAAGGCTGAAAGAGCTCTATAGCCATTTCTTTTGGGAGACCACACTGATGCATTTTCAATTTAGGACCCACAACTATTACAGATCTTCCTGAATAGTCAACACGCTTTCCAAGAAGATTCTGTCTAAATCTTCCTTGTTTTCCTTCAATTATGTCACTTAGGGATTTAAGAGCTCTATTATTTGCTCCCACAACAGTCCTTCCTCTTCTTCCGTTATCTATAAGAGCATCAACTGCCTCTTGAAGCATTCTTTTTTCATTTCTTACTATAATTTCAGGGGCTAAAATTTCTTGAAGCCTAGCTAGTCTATTATTTCTATTTATAACTCTTCTATATAAGTCATTTAAATCTGAAGTTGCAAATCTCCCTCCATCGAGCTGAACCATAGGTCTAAGATCAGGAGGTATAACTGGTATTGCATCTAAAACCATCCATTCTGGTTTTGCATTAGTTGCAATGAAATTATCAATAACTCTTATCCTTTTTATAAGCTTTGCCCTCTTTTGACCTTTGCTATGAGTAATTTCTTCTCTAAGCTCCTCAGCAACCTGATTTAAATCAAGGTCCTCAAGTAATTGCTTAAGTGCCTCAGCACCAATTCCAACGAAAGGTTCATTTTCTATAGTTGAATCTTCAGCATAAATTTCATCTTCAATTTCCAACCATTCATCCTCAGTAAGTAATTGCTTATATTTGAGTTCTTTATGATCTCCTGGATCTAAAACGACATAACAATTAAAATAAACTATTTGTTCTACATCTCTGAGCGGAATATCCAAAAGTATTGCAACGTAACTAGGGATTCCTTTTAAGTACCAAACATGGGAAACTGGCGCAGCGAGTTTTATATAGCCCATCCTATGTCTTCTAACTCTACTTTCAGTTACTTCAACGCCACATCTCTCACAAACAATGCCGCGATGTCTAACCCTTTTGTACTTTCCACAATGGCATTCCCAATCTTTAGATGGCCCAAAAATCTTTTCACAAAACAATCCATCCATTTCTGGTTTAAGTGTCCTGTAATTAATAGTTTCAGGTTTAGTAACTTCACCAACTACTTGTCCATTAGGCAATGTCCTCTGACCCCAATCCATTATTCTTTGTGGAGAGGCTATTGAAATTTTGACGTAATCAAAGTGATTTTCAGTTCTTAAGTTGCTGTTTGTCATTTTTGGTAAATTTAAATTAAAAGGTTTTAATTGAGTATTTAATCTTCCTCATATTCAGAGGTTCCGAGTGATTCGTAAGTCGGCCTTGATGGAGTATTTCTTCTCGGATTGATATCTTGCATTAAATCTACCTCTTTCCCTTCGTCTGTATAAACCCCTATATCCAAACCTAGAGATTGTAATTCCCTCATAAGAACTTTAAATGACTCAGGAGTACCAGGCCTTGGGATTGGTTTACCTTTTACGATCGCATTAAGCGCTTCATTTCTTCCTTGCATATCATCAGATTTAACGGTTAATAATTCCTGAAGAGTATAAGCAGCTCCATAAGCTTCAAGAGCCCATACTTCCATTTCTCCAAGCCTTTGTCCACCTTGCTGAGCTTTACCTCCCAAGGGTTGCTGTGTAACCAAAGAGTAAGGACCAGTGGATCTTGCATGAATTTTATCATCCACCAAATGGACTAATTTGAGGAAGTGAGAGTATCCGACAGCAACTGGCTGATCAAATGGTTCGCCCGTTCTACCATCTTTAAGTAATAACTTTCCAGGGTCTTCAGGATTATAAACCCATGCTTTACCTGGCTGTTTTGAAGCTTCCTCTAAAAATGCTTGAACAGTTTGATGTGATTTTTCAGCTCCATACATTTCATCAAATGGAACAACTTTAACCCGGCAATTTAAGTTGGAGGCTGCCCAACCCATCAATAATTCAAAAACTTGGCCTACATTCATCCTACTTGGAACTCCTAAAGGGTTAAGAACTATGTCCACAGGGGTTCCATCAGGTAAATAAGGCATATCTTCTCTTGGTAAGATTCTGCTAATAATTCCTTTATTTCCATGCCTCCCAGCCATTTTGTCACCCACTTGAATTTTCCTTCTCTGTGCCACATAAACTCTAACGACCATGTTAGCTCCTGGAGGTAATTCATCACCTTGTTCTCTAGTATAAATACGAACATCCAAAACCCTTCCCTTTTCAGTTTTAGGTACCCTGAGGGAATTATCTCTCACATCTCGAGCCTTTTCACCAAAAATAGCTCTTAGGAGTTTTTCTTCAGGTGGTTGGTCTGATTCCCCTTTTGGAGTAACTTTTCCTACAAGAATATCTCCACTCTCGACAAAAGCACCAATCCTAATAATTCCCATCTCATCAAGATTATTCAAACTTTCTTCCGAGATATTAGGAATCTCTCTTGTGATTTCTTCAGGTCCTAGCTTCGTTTGCCTTGCTTCAATTTCATATTTTTCAATATGGACTGAGGTATATAAATCATCAGTTACCATCCTTTCGCTTACAAGTATGGCATCTTCATAGTTGTAACCCTCCCATGGCATATAAGCAATTAAAACATTTTGGCCAAGGGCTATTTCGCCACCTTCACATGCGGAGCCATCTGCTAAAACCT
>QCQS01000005.1 GCA_003212115.1 Prochlorococcus sp. AG-455-E15
CTTGGATTATCACTTGATTTGATTTGATATTCAATATTTCTCAGATTATTATGCCAATTAATTATTGTTGATTTACTTATTGTTTTTGAGATTTTATCCAACTCATCTCGAAATTCATCAGACGTATAATAAAGATCTGAATATTTATTATTAGTAGTGTGTAATAGTAGATCTCTTGTTATATTCAATAATCCGATAATTATTTGAAGAGGTTCGTTTCCGGCATCATATAATTTATTGCAGGTGTCAATTAATGACTCTGGATTATTCTCAACCAATGATTTAATCAGATTTGTTAATTCACTTTCTGATACTTCTCCCAGGAGGTTTTGGATATTATTAATTGTTATCCCTTCTGGTAAAAGATTCAATTGTTCAAGGAGGCTTTGTGCATCTCTCATACCTCCATTAGATCTTTTTGCAATCATTTTTAACGCCTGAACTTCGTATTTAATGGATTCTTTTTCGGCGATTTCTGATAAATGTTGAAAAATATCACTAGGGCTTATTCTTCTAAAATCAAACTTTTGGCATCTACTTTTTATTGTATTTAATACTCTCTCAGGATTTGTTGTCGCAAGTATAAATACAACTTTTGAGGGCGGTTCTTCAATAGTTTTTAGTAAAGCATTTGAAGCTGCCGTTGAAAGCATATGACATTCATCAATTACATAGACTTTCCATCTCGCTTGAGTAGGTGCAAATCTCGCTCTTTCTATAATTTCTCTTATATTTTCTACTCCTGTATTTGAAGCTGCATCAATCTCGATAATGTCTAGAGCGCCCCCATCTGTAATTTGTCTACATAAGTCACATTTACAACAAGGAGTTATCGTGGGTTGGTCGAATGCCTGGCAATTTAGAGATTTTGCAAATATTCTTGCACTTGATGTTTTTCCAGTGCCTCTTGGACCATTAAAAAGATATGCAGGAGCAATTTTTTTTGTTGATAGAGCTTGTTTGAGTGTAATTGATATAAATTTTTGCCCAATCAGTTCGTCTAAGTTGTTTGGTCTATATTTTTGATGAAAAGGCTTATGTATATTAGGCATTTATTTTTTATTAATTAGAAAATTATGGATTCAATTAAAAAATTAAACTCTAATTTTATGCAGACTCTTTAATGATTCTTTTTGATCCTGAAGGTAGTTTAACAATTTTAGATGAGAACAAATTATCTACCATTTTTTTCGTAATTGTGAATTCTTTTACATTTTCTTCAGAAGGCAAAGTGTACATTATGTCTAGCATTAGCTCTTCAATTATTGATCTTAATGCTCTTGCACCTGTTTTTCTTTTGTATGCTTCATTTGCTATCGCTTCAACAGAATCAGGCTCAAATGATAATTCAACATTATCCATACTTAGCAAAGTTTTGAATTGCTTTACTAATGCATCTCTCGGTTGAGTCAAAATAGATTCTAAAGTTTCTTTAGTAAGACGATCTAATACAGCACAAACAGGAATTCTTCCAATAAATTCTGGAATTAGGCCATATTTCACTAAGTCATCTAATTCTAAATTTTTCAGGGAATCTCTTGGGTCTACTATTTTTTTTGTATCAACTTTGTTTTGATCTGAATTAGTGGTAAATCCTATAGAGTGTTTACCCATACGCTTTTGAACGATATCCTCTAAACCTATAAAAGCTCCCCCACAAATAAATAGTATTTGACTCGTATCAATTTGGATGCAGTCATGATAAGGATGTTTTCTTCCGCCTTGAGGTGGCACATTAGCAATTGTCCCTTCAAGCATTTTTAATAATGCTTGCTGTACCCCTTCACCGGAGACATCTCTGGTAATTGAGGGATTCTCGCTTTTTCTTGCAATTTTATCTATTTCATCAATATAAATAATTCCTTTTTGAGCTAGTTCTACATTCATTTCTGATTTCTGTAGAAGTCTTAAAAGTATGTTTTCAACATCCTCCCCAACATATCCAGCTTCTGTCAAAGTCGTTGCATCAGCTACTGCAAAAGGAACATCTAAAAACTCTGCTAAAGTTTGCGCCAATAATGTTTTTCCACTTCCAGTAGGGCCGATGAGTAAAATATTTGATTTTTGTAATTTAGTTGCTTGTGAATCAGTTGAATTGTTGTTTTTACTGTCTTCTTTAACTTTCCAAGCTAATCGCTTGTAGTGATTGTATACGGCTACTGATAATATTTTTTTTGCAGATTCTTGGCCAACAACTTGATTATCTAGAAAACTTTTTATTTCTAATGGCTTAGGAATTGAGGTTAATTCTAAAGGAACAGATTTTTTGGGATTATCAGTTGGTAATTTCTTTTTTACTTGTGGAGAGTTGTTTGTGTTCGCTTGATTATCAAGTAGTTCTTCATCGAGAATCTCATTGCAAAGGTCTATGCATTCATCACAGATATAAACCCCAGGACCAGCTATAAGCTTTCTTACTTGGTCTTGTGACTTCCCGCAAAATGAACATTTAAGATGGGCGTCGAATTTAGCCATCGATTATAAGTTTTTAAAGTAAAAGGTGTTAAATACTCCCTATTCACTAGGATTGCTCATAAATATCGATTCGTCATCATATTCTTAAAAAATCAGAACCCCTTGTCACTTTTTGATAACTTTATCAATTAATCCATATTCGACTGCTTCTGAGGGGGATAAAAAGTAATCTCTTTCTGTATCTTCATTAATTTTTTCTAAAGGTTGACCAGTATGTTCAGCTAAAAGTGAATTTAATGTTTTCTTGAGAAAAAGTATTTCTTTAGCTTGTATTTCAATCTCTACTGCTTGACCTTGTGCACCTCCTAGAGGTTGATGAATCATAATCCTAGAATTAGGTAAAGCTAATCTTTTCCCCTTTGCTCCTCCAGAAAGTAGAAATGCCCCCATACTTGCGGCTACGCCAAAACATATTGTTACTACATCAGGCGATATTTGTTGCATGGTATCGTAAATGGCCATTCCTGCAGTTACTGAGCCTCCGGGAGAGTTAATATATATTTGTATGTCTTTTTCGGGATCTTCAGCTTCAAGAAATAATAATTGTGCAACAAGGGAGTCAGATACTTGATCATTAATTCCAGTACCTAAAAAAATTATTCTTTCCCTCAATAATCTTGAATATATATCAAAAGCTCTTTCTCCTCTACCTGATTGTTCTATAACGGTGGGAACAGCGGCAAAAGTTTTATGATAACTTTCGTAAGAACTTATTGAGCTTTGGATTAAATGTTTTTTTTCTGAGTTCACAAATTAGTTTTCGTCTTATAAATAATCTAGGGGGTTTTTGTTTAATTAGTAGGAAATTTCATAAATTATTTTTTTTCTTTTTTATTTCGAGTTTTTGTAGTTTTTGTGGTTCCTGTAGTTTTTGTAGTTTTAGTCGCAGTTTTTTCGGCTTTTGATGTTTTGGAGTTTTTTGTAGCTTTAGGAGTTTTTGTGGTTTTTTCTTTTACTTCAGAATTTTCTTCAAGCCAAATTATTAATTTTTCTTTGAGTAGATCATTACTTACTACTTCTGTTAATCTTTTAACGTCTATTTGTTTTGAAGATTGAGAGATTGCATCTTCATAATCTTTCATTTTTAAATCAATTTCATCTTTTTCGACTTTTATGTTTTCTGTTTCAGCTAATGCTTTTAAAGCTAAATTTCTTTGAACATTTTTTTCAGCTTGAGGCCTTGTGGACTCTGCTAATGACTTAACTAATTCCGGAGTGAAAGTAGATTTCACATCAAGACCTTGTTGAGCAAATCTTTGAGCGGTTTGTTCAATATTATTCCTCACTTCTATATCAATCATAGATTTTGGAATTTCAGCAACCAATTCGTTTGTTAAGGCATCTAATAGAGCTTCAATTTTGATATCTTTTTGAGTTTTTTCAAAATTGTCTTTAAGTTGCTTTTCAATATCTTTCTTTAATTCTTTTAATGATTCTTTATTGCCAGACTGTTTTGCAAAATCGTCATTAAGTTCAGGCAATTCTTTTTCCTTAAGATCCTTAAGATTTACTTCAAAAATTGCTTCTTTGCCTCTTGAATCCTCATGAGAATAATCATCAGGAAATTTAAGGTTAAGTGTTTTCGTATCACCAATTTTCATCTTTACGATACCCTCAACGAAACCTGGAATCATTTTGTTCTTCTCTAACTCAAGATCCATTGATTCACTTGTTCCACCATCAATATCTTTACCAGAATCTTTATATTTTCCTTTGAAACTAACTACAGCAATATCTCCTAATTTTGCTGCTCTATTTGTAACTGGAATAATGTTTGCAAACTGATTTCTAGATTTTTCTAGCGCTTCATCTATTGACTTAGGATCAAACTTTGTCTTTGATATTTCAACAATTAGTCCTTTGGATTTTTTAAGTTTTAATTCTGGAGCAACATCAGTTTGAAGAGTAACCTTAAGTGATTTTTCAGGACTAAACTTTGCAAGTAAAGATTCAAATCCATCTACCAATTCTGGCTCACTGAGTGGCTCTATAGATTTTATTTTTAACGCTTCTTGCCATGATTTATCAATAATTTTTTCCAGAGCAGAAGCATGTAATTGTGTGATGCCAATTCTTTGGATTAAGACTTGTTTAGGAATCTTACCAAGTCTAAATCCTGGAATTTTAGCCGAACGACTGATAGAACTGATTGTTTCATTTACACACGTTTTGCATGTCTCAGATGGTATTTCTAATTCGAATGAAATTCTACTTTGAGGCAGAGGACTTGTTTTGACTATTAGTGCATCTTTAGCCATGTTTTCTAAGTTATTACTATAAACCGAATCTTAATTATTTCACATTACGTGATTTCCTTGAAAGTTAATTTTTTGATAAAGTAAAAAAAATAGTCAATCTATTTATAAAAATCATTTAAGAGTGTGAGACAATCTCCGTATTTGCCTAATAGGCCATTAAAAGTTGCTGTTTTAGGTTCTTCAGGTGCTGTGGGATCTGAATTGCTAAAAATTCTTGAACAACGTGATTTCCCAATATCAGAATTGGTCTTGCTTTCATCAGAGCGGTCAGAAGGAAAAAAAATTATTTGGAAAGATGAAGAATTAGTTACAAAAAAAACAACTAAGGAAGAATTTAAGAATCTTGATTTAGTTTTGGCTTCAGCTGGCGGAAGTATTTCAAAAAAATGGTTGTCTACTATTATTGATCAAAATGCTTTACTGATAGATAATTCAAGTGCCTTCAGATTAGATGAGAACGTTCCTCTTATAGTCCCTGAAGTTAATGCTAGCGAAGTACTTAATCATGATGGAGTAATAGCTAATCCAAACTGCACTACCATTTTGTTGACATTAGTTTTAGCCCCATTAAACAAACTTTCGACTATTCAAAGAGTTATTGTCTCAACATACCAATCTGTCAGTGGTGCAGGCCAACTGGCGATGGAGGAACTAAAACTTTTAACTGAACAATATCTTCAAGGCAATCCTCAAAAAAGTGAAGTTTTGCCATACTCCCTTGCTTTTAATTTGTTTTTACATAATTCTCCTATGCTTTCAAATAATTACTGTGAAGAAGAGATGAAAATGGTTAATGAGACAAGGAAAATATTAAATATTGCTAATTTAAAGCTCTCTGCTACATGTGTTCGAGTCCCAGTACTGAGAGCACATTCTGAATCGATCAATATTGAATTTGCCGATGTAGTTGAGCCGAAAGATGCTCTTGAAGAATTAAAAAAATCTCCTGGAATTGAAGTTATTGAGGATTACAAAAATAATAGATTTCCTATGCCAAATGACGTTATGGGAAGGGATAATGTTGCTGTTGGTAGGCTAAGAACTGATCTAAGTCAGCCTAATGGATTAGAATTATGGTTATGTGGAGATCAAATAAGAAAAGGAGCAGCTCTGAATGCTGTTCAAATAGCTGAGTTATTAATTCCAAAAAAATGATTACAGACAAAACTGAGTGTAATAATCCACTATTTGGAAGAATATTGACTGCAATGGTTACTCCATTCACTGAGAATGGAAATGTAGATTATGAACTAGCAATAAAACTTTCAAATTATCTTTTTGAGAACGGTTCCGATGGAATTGTGTTGTGCGGTACTACTGGAGAATCTCCGACTCTTTCATGGGCGGAACAGCATGATTTATTTATTGCGGTAAAAGGATCTTTGGATGCGAGCTGTAAAGTAATAGTTGGCACTGGTAGCAATTGTACAAGCGAAGCTGTGGAAGCTACAAAAAAAGCTTATGACTCTGGAGCCGATGGTGCTTTGGTCGTTGTTCCTTATTACAATAAGCCGCCTCAAGAAGGTCTTTATAAACATTTCAGCTCTATTGCTAAATCTGCACAGGATTTGCCTCTTATGCTCTACAACATTCCTGGCCGGACTGGATGCAATTTATTACCTGATACTGTGAAGAAACTTATGGATTTTTCAAATATTCTCAGTATTAAAGCTGCAAGCGGTAGAATAGAAGAAGTAACAGAACTAAGAGCTATTTGTGGCTCCGAACTCTCTGTATATAGTGGCGACGATTCATTGTTGCTTCCAATGTTATCTGTAGGTGCTGTAGGAGTAGTAAGTGTTGCAAGTCATTTAGTTGGATTGCAATTGAAAGAGATGATTCATTCTTTTCAAAGTGGAAAGGTTTCCAATGCTCTTGCTATTCATGAAAAACTTCAGCCTCTTTTCAAAGCGCTCTTTATGACTACCAATCCAATCCCAATTAAGGCTGCTTTGGAGCTATCTGGATGGGACGTAGGTAATCCTAGAAGTCCTTTGTCACCGTTAACCAATGATATGAAAAAGCAACTATCTTTTATCCTGAATTCCCTATAATAGGGATTATATTTAACTTGATAATTAAATTTAAATAAACCTTATTTGATTACAAGCAGGCCTTCATAAATTTCAAAATTATGCAATCAAGTACAAATTCAACTGTAAATAGATCTAATCATGATTCATCTAGATCTAAAAGTAATACGCCAGCTCTACGAGTAATACCTCTTGGAGGACTACATGAAATAGGAAAAAACACTTGCGTTTTTGAATATGGTGATGAATTAATGCTTGTTGATGCTGGTCTAGCTTTCCCCTCTGATGGTATGCATGGCGTAAACGTTGTTATGCCTGATACAACTTTTTTAAAAGAAAATCAAAGAAGAATAAAAGGGATGATTGTCACTCACGGGCATGAAGATCACATTGGAGGTATTTCTCATCATCTAAAGCATTTTAATATTCCCATTATTTATGGCCCAAGACTGGCAATGTCAATGCTTAGAGGAAAAATGGAGGAAGCAGGGGTATCTGATAGAACAACTATACAGACAGTAAATCCAAGAGATGTTGTAAAAGTAGGACAACATTTTTCTGTTGAATTTATTCGAAATACCCATTCTATTTGCGATAGTTTTTCTTTAGCAGTTACAACACCTGTTGGCACAATTATTTTCACGGGAGATTTTAAGTTTGATCATATGCCAGTAGATGGAGAGCAATTTGATATTGAAAGAATGGTGCATTATGGAGAGAAGGGTGTTTTATGCATGTTCAGTGATTCTACTAATGCCGAAGTTCCAGGTTTTTGTCCTTCTGAGAAGACTATCTATCCCTCTTTAGAAAAACATATTGCAGAGGCTAAAGAACGAGTTATACTTACCACTTTTGCTAGTTCTGTGCATAGAGTGACAATGATCTTAGAATTGGCCATGAAACATGGAAGAAAGGTCGGTTTGTTAGGTAGATCGATGATAAATGTTATTGCTAAGGCAAGAGATATTGGTTATATGAAATGCCCAGATGATTTGTTTGTTCCTATCAAGCAAATTAGAGATTTACCAGATAGGGAGACCTTATTATTAATGACGGGTAGTCAAGGAGAACCCCTAGCAGCCTTAAGCAGAATCTCTCGTGGTGAACATCAGCATGTTCGTCTAAAGACCACTGATACTGTAATATTTTCAGCCAGCCCAATTCCTGGTAATACTATTTCTGTTGTTAATACAATAGATAGATTAATGAAACTCGGAGCAAAGGTTGTTTATGGAAAGGGTGAGAATATTCATGTTTCTGGTCATGGTTTTCAAGAAGATCAAAAGTTAATGTTGGCACTCGCAAAACCTAAGTTTTTTGTTCCTGTTCATGGAGAACATAGAATGCTTGTTTGTCATGGGAAGAGTGCACAAACTATGGGGGTTCCAAAGGACAATATCTTAATTATTGAAAATGGAGATGTAGTTGAGTTAACACCTAATTCTATTCAAAAGGGTGATCCTGTAAAAGCTGGTGTTGAACTGCTTGATAATTCACGAAATGGGATAGTAGATGCTCGAGTATTAAAGGAAAGGCAGCAATTAGCTGGGGATGGTGTAGTAACTGTTTTAGCTCCTATTAGTACAGATGGGAAGATGGTTGCGCCTCCAAGAGTTAATTTAAGAGGAGTTGTTACTACTGCAGAGCCAAGAAAAATGTCTATGTGGACAGAAAGAGAAATAAGCTGGGTTTTAGAAAATAGATGGAAACAATTATCCAGACAAACTGGGCCAAATAATTTTGAGGTAGATTGGATTGGTGTACAAAGAGAAATTGAAAATGGTTTATCGAGAAGAATGAGAAGAGAATTACAAGTTGAACCACTTATTTTGTGTTTAGTTCAACCTGCTCCAAGTGGAACTCGTGCTTATATTCCAAAGATTACCGAAGAGCAAAATTTCTCCAATAAAAATAGAAACAATAATAATTTCCATAAGAAATCAAACAATAATCATCCACATAGTTCAAATAACCCACAAAATACCCAAAAAAGTCCAAAAGTTTCACAGAATCCATCAGCTGAGACTGCTACAGAAGATTCATTTGAAGGTAGAACAAGAAGAAGAAGATCTGCTGTTACATCTTAACTTTTTTCAAAATTTATATAGTTTTTATCCCAAACAATCTTTAAAAAATCTTGCAGATTAATTTGACCTTTATTTTTTTTATAAATTGAAGTTGCTAATTTTGTCAGATTTTTTGAACTGCATTGCTTTGTAGATATTTCTTTTAAAAATCTATTTAAAATTGTGCACCTCGCTTCAATACACATACCATTTAGTAGATTCCTATCAATACCTTTAACATCTTTACAATATAAATACGCTAGTTCACTAAGATCATTACGTTCATTATTGTATTTGCTCATTTTTTGGGAGAAATTATTTATCCTTTCAGAACAACCAGGATAGATGACTTCTAAGGTTGGAATAATTTTTTTTCTAACTAAATTTCTTTTTAATTTTAGATCTGAATTGGTAGGATCTTCCCAGACTGGGATTTTCATATCATTGCAAAATTGTTTTGTATCTTCCCTACTGAAAATTAATATTGGTCTTATTAAATAAATTTGATTTTCTATTAATCTTTTACTCTCAATATTACTAAGACCTGCAAAATTGCTTCCTCTAGATAAATTGAGGATAAATGTTTCTGCATTATCACTACTTGTGTGACCAGTTAACAAATAAATATTATGTTTTTGATTGTTTTTATTTAATAAAGTTTTGGCTCTTTCACATAATTTTTTATATCTCCATTCTCGTGCTTTTTCTTCTGAAGAAATACTTTCTTTATTTGCTTGATCAAAAGAGAATGAAATATTTTTATCTTCGCAATAATCTTTTAGTTCAAGAGCATATAGTGATGATTTTTCGTGCCACTGATGATCACCATGCCAAACACTAATAGACCAATTATGTAGTTTTTTTAGGTCATTAATTAGGGTTAATAAGGCCATTGAGTCTTGACCCCCCGAAACACTTATTAAAATATTGGATCCTTTGGGAATTAATATTTTTTTGGTAAGAATCTCCTTATGAAGTTGATGATGCCATGATGACCAATTTTTCTGACTTAATTTTTTATCAGTCATTTTGTGTTGCTCAGATAATATTTTTTAAAAAATGCACTGTTTTACTAAAACAATGTCACAATCAGGTAATAAATTCATTAAGTAAATGAGTCTGATTAATCTTTTGCCACAAAAAATCAAAGAAGAGTTAAGAAGCAAGTCCTTACTCAAAGTTATTTCAGGATTGAATAATTTCGATGTTCAGTCTGTGAAAATAATTGTTGAAGCTGCTTCATTAGGAGGTGCAGATCTTGTCGATATTGCTTGTAAACCTGAACTCGTTGATTTAGCAATTAAGAATTCAATACTACCGGTTTGTGTTAGTTCAGTAGTGCCTCGATCTTTTCAAGATTGTGTAAAAGCAGGTGCATCATTAATTGAGATAGGAAATTACGATACTTTTTATGAAAAAGGCATTCAGTTTTCAGATAAAAAAGTTTTAAACATTACAAAAGAGACGAGGGATTTATTGCCTAATTGTCCTTTATCAGTAACTGTTCCTCATACTATGCCTATTGATAAACAAGTTGATCTTGCTGTAAAGCTAGTGGAAGAAGGCGTTGATATTATTCAAACAGAAGGTGGTACCAGTTCTACTCCTTACTCTCCAGGAATTCAAGGTTTTTTTGAAAAATCAGTACCAACCCTTGCAGCTACCTATGCTATTCATCAAGAATTTAAGAAACAATCTCTGAATATACCAATCATGAGTGCCTCTGGATTAAGCCAAGTAACTTGTCCACTAGCAATATCCTCTGGAGCCTCAGCAGTTGGCGTTGGATCTGTGGTTAATAAATTAGATGATTTAATATCAATGATTGCGGTTGTTAGGGGCTTAAAAGAATCTTTGAAAAATTCAATAATTGGAGAAAAAATTTCTTAGTATAGTAACATCCTTTAGCTACTAGCTTGATGAACAACTATAAGCTTCAAGCTCCTTACGAACCAAATGGAGATCAACCAGAAGCTATTAAAAAATTAGTTAAAGGCGTAAATAATGGTAAACAGTTTCAGACTCTTTTAGGAGCTACTGGAACTGGTAAAACATTTACCATTGCTAATGTAATTCAACAAACAGGCAGACCAGCGCTTGTATTAGCTCATAACAAAACGTTAGCTGCACAACTTTGTAATGAATTAAGAGAATTCTTCCCAAAAAATGCTGTTGAATACTTTATTTCCTACTACGATTATTATCAACCTGAAGCTTATGTTCCTGTAAGTGATACTTATATAGCTAAAACTGCTTCAATTAATGAGGAAATAGATATGCTTAGGCATTCTGCAACACGCTCATTATTTGAAAGAAAAGATGTAATTGTTGTAGCATCAATAAGTTGTATTTATGGTCTTGGTATACCTAGTGAGTATCTAAAAGCTGCAGTTAAATTCGAAGTTGGAAAATCAATAAATCTACGTTCTTCTTTGAGGTCCCTTGTTGAAAATCAATACACTAGAAATGATATTGAAATTACTAGAGGTAGATTCAGAATTAAAGGTGATGTTTTAGAAATTGGTCCAGCTTATGAAGATAGATTAATAAGAATCGAATTATTTGGTGATGAAGTCGAGGCTATTAGATATGTTGACCCCACTACTGGAGAAATACTTGAAAGTTTGGAACAAGTTAGCGTTTACCCAGCGAAGCATTTTGTGACTCCAAAAGAAAGACTTGAGAGTGCAATAAGTGCAATTAAAAGTGAATTAAAAACTCAACTCGATAAATTTACATACGAAGGGAAATTATTAGAGGCTCAACGTCTAGAACAACGCACAAAATATGATTTAGAAATGCTTAAAGAGGTTGGTTATTGTAATGGAGTTGAGAATTATGCTCGTCATTTATCGGGTAGGCAGGAAGGGACACCACCAGAATGTTTAATAGATTACTTTCCCAAAGATTGGTTGTTGGTAGTTGATGAGAGTCATGTAACATGTCCTCAACTCCATGCGATGTATAACGGTGATCAATCTAGAAAAAAAGTTTTAATTGATCATGGTTTTAGATTGCCAAGTGCTGCAGATAATAGACCTTTAAAATGTGAAGAGTTTTGGGATAAATCAAAACAGACATTATTTATAAGTGCAACTCCCGGTCAATGGGAATTAGACCAATGTGATGGTGAATTTATTGAGCAAGTTATAAGACCAACTGGGGTATTAGACCCTGTAATTGATGTAAGACCTAGTGAGGGACAAATAGAAGATTTGTTATCTGAAATAAGAATTAGAGCTGAAAAGAATCAAAGAGTGCTAGTAACAACACTTACGAAGAGAATGGCTGAAGATCTAACTGATTTTTTATCTGAAAATAAAGTAAGAGTTAGATATTTGCATTCTGAAATCCATTCAATTGAAAGAATTGAAATTATTCAAGACCTTAGGATGGGTGAATATGATGTTTTGGTAGGAGTTAATTTATTAAGAGAGGGACTGGATCTTCCTGAAGTATCATTAGTTGCCATTTTAGATGCTGATAAAGAAGGTTTTCTGCGAGCAGAAAGGTCATTGATTCAAACAATAGGAAGAGCTGCAAGACATGTTGAAGGTGTTGCCTTGCTTTATGCAGATAACTTCACAGATTCAATGAAAAGAGCAATATCTGAAACTGAAAGAAGAAGAACTATTCAAGAAAAATATAATCAGGTCAATGGTATTACTCCAAAACCTGCAGGCAAAAAAATAGAAAATTCAATATTGTCTTTTCTAGAACTTTCCAGAAAACTAGATGCTAGTGGTTTATCTAAAGATTTGATAAATATAGTTAACAACAAAACTGACGCAATTCTCAATTCTAGTGATAATCAATGTTTGCTCGAAGAATTGCCTGATTTAATAGAAAAGTTAGAAATTAAAATGAAAGATGCTGCAAAAGAGTTAAATTTTGAAGAAGCAGCAAATTTGAGGGATAGAATCAAAAAATTAAGACAAAAATTGGCAAGAAATAATTAAAAAGAACTTATTTTTCTAATTCGAAATAATTATGTATCGCATTAACTGCTTTGTCACAATCTTTTTCTAAGACAATACATGAAGTCCTAATTTCACTAGTGGCAATCATTTCAATATTGATATTTTGGTCAGCCAGTGCTCTAAATATTTTTCCAGCCGTTCCAACCTTAAATGCCATTCCTGCTCCTACAGTACTGACTTTGGCTATTGCAGGGCCATCTTCAATGTATGATCCCGGTAATTTTTTTGTTAAGGCCTCAAAAACTAAGTTAGCTTTTTTTCTATCTTGCTTATTCATTGTAAGACTAATATCCTTAGTTTTTGATGAGGAAATTCTTTCAGACTGAACGATAGTATCGAAAAGTAAATTATTTTCAGCTAATGCTAAACATATCGATGCTGCTACACCTGGACGATCAGGCAGTTTTCGAAAACTTACTTGAACTTGGTTTTTATCTAATGCTATTCCTCTTACTTCAGGTTGATCTTGCTTTTCATTGATTGGATTAACAAATATTTGTGTATCGGATAATTTAAATTTCTCAGCAACAAATCGAATAGCTTTTGGAATATTATTAATTTCAATTACACAGCTGACTTTAATTTCACTAGTAGCTATTAATCTGACATTTATATTCGCTTGAGATAAAGTATCAAATAAATCAGCTGAAACACTAGGTCTGCCCATTATGCCTGCCCCTTGAATACTTAATTTAGTCATGTTTGTTTTTAAGTTATATTCTCCTCCTAATTGACTAGTTATAATTTCACATTGTTCTGCAGTCTTTTTAACTTCTAATTCACTAACAGTAAATGTAATATCGTTATTTTTTCCATCATTTGTCGCTTGTATGATTAAATCTACATTAATACTTGCTTCTGAAAGTTTCTCAAATATTTGTGCAGCAATCCCTGGCCTATCAGGAATATTTGAGAGACTGAATACTGCTTGGTTTTCTAATACTTCAAGACTATTGACTGTTTTTGTTAATTCTAAGCTTCCTCTTTTAAGCGGGAGGGGTTGGATTTGACTTTCTAGGAGAGTCCCACTTGAGTTGCTTTGGCTTGATTTGACACACAATTTAATTCCATAATTGCGAGCAATTTCTACTGCTCTTGGATGCAGAACTGAAGCACCGACACTTGCAAGTTCAAGCATTTCCTCGCAGCTAATTTCATCTAAGAGTTTTGCGTTAGGAACGATTCTTGGATCAGTAGTAAGAACTCCTGGAACGTCTGTATAAATTTCGCAAGTCTCAGCTCCTAAAGCAGTGGATAAAGCTACTGCGGAAGTATCTGAACCACCTCTACCCAAAGTTGTAATTTCCATTGAACCCGTATGGCTTAATGTTGTTCCTTGAAATCCAGCCACTACAACTACAAAACCCTGATTTATATAATTTTTGATCCTTTCTGTTTTAATATCTAAAATTCTCGCTTTCCCATGAATTGATTCAGTAATAATTCCAACCTGGCTACCGGTCATTGAAATTGCAGGTATTCCGTATTCGTTTAATGCCATTGATAGAAGAGCTATGGTTACTTGCTCTCCAGTTGAGAGAAGCATATCCAATTCTCTTCGATTAGGATTTTTACTAATTGATTCCGCTAAACAATTTAAATCATCTGTAGTTTGCCCCATTGCAGAAACAACTACAACAATTTCATTTCCAGCTTCTTTGCTTTGACAAATGCTACTTGCAATATTTTTAATTTTTTTAATATTACCGACAGAAGTACCGCCAAATTTTTTTATTAGTAATGCCATATTTAAATCATAATGTAAATTCTTAAACTTATAATTTGGTTAACTTAAATTAATTAATTTCTCCGTAAAAACATTTATAGGATTATTACCTTGTTTTAGTAATGATTCAACATCTAATAAGTTACTCATTAAATTTATTAAATATTCTTGAGTTACATTTTTAACTTTTCTTCGCATAAAAAAAATTCTTTTTGGATTAGAAATGCCTGCAAGACTACAAATCTTTTCTGCATTATCGTTACCAGAATTAATTGCTAATTTTATGATGGTATGAATTCTTATTTGACTAATTAAACCTGCATTTAGTCTTAAAGCAGGTTCTCCTTTCTGTAAGGAATAATTTATTTCAATAAGGCTTTCATTAATATTTTTTTGTAGGAGAAGATCAATGATTTTGAAAATATTGGATTGATGATCACTAAATATTTTTTTTACATCAATACTTTTAAGAAAAAGTTGCGAATTTGAATCCCTTGATACTGCAGAAAGGTATGTTTTTGCTTTTGCTAATTCATTTATTAGCTTAAAGCTATCATTACCAACTGAATCAATAATTAATTCAGCCGCATTTTTATCAATTTTGATATTCATTTCATTTGCTGCATCTTCTAAAAATCTTTTTTGTCCCTCATAGTCCCAGATTTCTGGTAAAGAAAATGATTTTTCTTTAGCTAGATTATTTTTGAGAAGTTTTTGCAAAAATTTAGTACTCTTTAGTCTTGAGTCTGGTTTTTTTGTATTTTGTAAAATGAAATAAGTATTTTGGGGTATATTGTCATGAATTTTTTCAAATTTAGTTCTTAGATCTTCATTTTTTAAAGTAAAAATTGGATTATTTTTCAGTGTAACTATTCTGTATCCATCTCCAAAAGGAGGTGTAAGAACTTCATCAAAAGCTTTTTTGACTTGCTCATCATCATCTCCATTTAAATTAGTAACGTTTATTTCTTTCCATTCTTTTGATACTTCCTTATCAATTAATTTTTGAATAAATCTATTCTGAGCATTTAGATCATTACCCCATAATATTTGTATTGGCATAATCGCTCAATAAAAACCATATATTAACTATGATTACTTCTAACACAAATTAAATTTTATGGTAATAGATCATCCAATTTTTTTGGAAAGTATCAGCTTTATAAGATCTCATTTAGGACCCAATGATCTAAACTATTTGGAAAAAAAGGTTTTAGAGAGATTAGTCCATACTTCAGGAGATTTTTCAGTTCAAAATCTTGTAAATTTTAGTGATGGTGCTTGCGAAAAGGGGCTTCAGGCACTTAAAAATGGTGCTCCGATTTTAACCGATACCGATATGGCAGCAGCAGCAATAAAATCCATGGCAGAAAATACCACTAGGAATAAATTGTTCACGGCTAGAATGTGGTTTGGAAAAAATAATCATAAAAACTTAACTAAAACTGCATATGGCTTAAGTGAAGGTTGGAAGGAGTTATCCTCTATAAATTCTGGAAGCAAATCACCTATTGTAGTTATTGGCAGTTCGCCTACAGCTTTAAATTATTTAATTGATATTTTAGAGAATTCAAAAGATTTACCTAGTTTAATTATCGGAATGCCTGTTGGATTTATTGGAGTAGAGAAAAGCAAAAACAAACTGATTTCTACCGAGCTTTCTAGAATTGTTTTGAATTCCACTAGAGGAGGTGCTGCCATGGCAGCTGCTGCAGTTAACGCCTTGTTGAGGGAAACTATTTAAAAAGTATTAATATCACAAAAATTTCAAAAATCTATTCAATACCATAATTAAATTTATTATTTTTTTCTAAAGAATTTAAAACTGATTTTGCTTTTTCTACAACTTCTTTTGGAACTCCTGCTAATTTAGCTGCCTCTATGCCATAGCTTTTGTTTGAGCCCCCTTTAACAATCCTGTGACTAAAAATTAGCTGATCGTTATTTTGTTCTACTAAAACTTGTAAATTTTGTATATTCGTATTTGAATTTTTTAAATAATTCAGTTCATGATAGTGCGTAGCGAAAATAGTATTACATTGAATTTTTTTAGCAAGATATTCACTTACTGACCAAGCTATTGAAAGTCCATCAAAAGTAGATGTCCCTCTACCTATCTCATCAAGTAAAACTAGTGAGCTAGAAGTTGCCTGATTTAGAATTGATGCAGTCTCAGACATCTCTACCATAAATGTTGATTGTCCAGATGATTGATCATCAACCGCTCCAATTCTTGTAAAAATCCTATCTGCTATCTTGATTTCAGCATTATTAGCAGGAACAAAGCTACCAATTTGTGCGAGAATTTGTATTAAACCAACTTGTCTAATAAAGCAACTTTTTCCGCTTGCATTGGGACCGGTTAATATAATTAATTTTTGATTATCCTTAAAAGAGATATCGTTTGCTATAAACTTTTTATCATTTAACAATTGCTCTACAATTGGATTTCTTCCTGCGATAATCTTTGTACTATTTTTTGTCCTTGAATCAATTATTGGTATTAATGAAGGTTTTATAAAATTGTTTTCTATTGAGGTAATTGATAAACCAAGCAAAGCGTCAAGTGATGCTATAGATTTTGCGATTGATCTTATTTGTTTTGTTTTTTCAGCAACTTTTTTTCTTAATTCACAGAAAATTTCATATTCTCTTGATGAAGCTCTACTTTTTATTTGGAAAATCTTATTTTCTTTATTTTTAATTTCTGAAGTGATGTACCTTTCTTCATTAGTAAGTGTTTGCCTTTTTATCCAATGTTGTGGAGCTAAATTAACTTTTGACTTGTTAATAGAAATGTAGTAACCAAAATTTTTATGAAATTGAATTTTTAGGTTTGAAATCTTGCTAATTTTCCTTTCTTTTATTTCCTCTTTATTTAACCACTCAGAGTAATCATCCATTAAATTGCGTAAACCATCTAATATATTGTCAACACCATCGTGGATCATGCCTCCCTCACTAATATTTAGAGGAGGATTTTCTATTAGTTTAAAACTTAAAGTATCAGCTAATTCTAAGAGTCCTTCATCAATATTTTTTAATTGATCAGTCCAATCTGGGAGATCGTATTTAAAAAATTCAATTATGGATTTTAGTCTAGGCAATTTTTTTAAACCTTCAGCTATTGCAATTAAGTCTCTGGGACTTGCATGACCTGCACAAGCTCTACCTGCAAGTCTTTCTAAATCCCCCATTGCTCTAAGTAAATTTTGAGTTTCTATACGTAATTGTTTAGATTCAATAAAGTTTGTAATTATATTTTGTCTTTTATAAATTTCATTAACGTTTAATAGTGGTGAATCAATCCACCTTCGTAAACACCTTGCACCCATGCAGGTATAAGTTCTATCAATACTCCATAGTAGAGAGCCTACATAATTGTTTTCTCGTTGTGTATTTTTGATTTCTAAGTTTTTTTGAGTTTGATAATCAATAATTAATTTGTTGTGACCAAATTGAATTTGTGGAAAGTCTAATGAGATTTTTACAGAAGAATCTTTATCTAAATTTGAAGGATTAATTTTTTCTAAGTAATTTAATAAACCTCCAAGTGATCTAGTTGCATTGTTTAAATTTTTAAGCCCTATTCCTTCTAAGTTTGCAATTTGGAAATAATTTTTTATTAGATAATTTGCTTCATTAATTCCAAAATTAGTCTCTTGAGAAACAGTAAATGTGATTTGATTATTTTCTTTCATCAGTAGATTTCTTATTGCATTACTTCCTACAATGATTTCTGAAGAATCTAATTTAATAATTTCATCAAATAGTTTTGATAGAGATCGACCTTCTAAAGTTATTAATTCTCCTGTACTTACATCAGCTTTTGATATACCCCATTCATAAGATTCATCTGAGTTTTTTTCTGACAAGTAAATAGCAGTGATCCAATTATTTTTCTTTGCTATCAACATTCCCTCTTCAATTACAGTTCCAGGAGTAATTATTCTTGTTATTCCTCTTTTAATTGGAGTTCCATAATTTCCAGAACTTTTTTCTAATTGGTCGCATATAACCACAGAATAATTCTTTTTAATTAAATCAGCACAGTATCTCTCCATTGCATGATAAGGAACCCCTGCCATAGGTATCTTCCCAATCTCTTTGCCAGCATCTTTACTGGTAAGCGTTATTTCTAAAAGGTTAGATATCAATACAGCGTCTTCAAAAAAACATTCAAAAAAATCTCCCAATCTATAAAGTAGTAACCTATCTTTATTTTCTTCTTTTAGAGTTACATAATGCTTCATTACAGGAGTTAATTTCAGTTTTGAAACTGTTTTATAGCTATAGCTCTCTTCATTGATGCAAACATTTTTGTTATTTGAAATTAAATCAGTCTTGAATTTATTTATTAAATTAGTTGAATTTTTTCTTTGCCTAGGTCTTTTTTGCGATTCTTTTTTTAAATCTTCCCAAGATAAATCTTCTGGAATTTTTGTTATTTCTTTTTGCTCATTATTGTCATTACCAATCGCAAATAAATTCTTTTGAATTATTGTATTTTCTTGCATACTTTTTTAATTCCTAAATAGATATTAGGAAGAAAATTTTTTTTTGCATTTAAAGTGGCTAAAGTATGTAAATTTTCTCTAAAAATTATCATTTTCATGAGATTATAGTATTTATAATATTTTGAAACTTAAGACTGAATTATGCAGGCTGTAAACTTTTTCTTCGTAAATGCTCTTTTATTCGCTTCTTTAATTGCGGTAGTTGGAGTACCCGTTTTATATGTGACTCAACCTTCTACTGAGGAAGGACAGCGAGAAAGTAGGAGAAAAATTTACTCTATTGCTGCTGTTTGGGTTGTTTTGGTTTTTGTTACAGGGATAGTTTCTTCATTAGTTTGAACTTAACACCTTTTCGTGAGAGTCTATTAATATATCGAAGTAAAATTTAATGGCTATTTTTGAGGGTTCTTTTACTAATGCATCTACTTTAAAAGTTGGGATTGTAATAGCTAGATTTAATGATTTAATAACAAATAAAATCCTATCTGGTTGTCTTGATTGTTTGAAAAGACATGGTTTAGATACTTCTGAATTAAGTAATCAAGTAGATATAGTTTGGGTTCCTGGTTCATTCGAATTGCCAATCGCAGCTAAAACCCTCATGAAAAAAAAGAGTTATGATGTTGTAATTGCTCTTGGGGCTGTTATCCGTGGTGAAACTTCCCACTATGATGTAGTTATATCTGAGGCCAGCAAAGGTATTTCTCAAGTTTCAAATGAAAATAATGTTCCAATTATTTTTGGTGTTTTAACAACTGATACTATGCAGCAGGCTCTAGAAAGAGCAGGGATTAAAAATAATCTTGGTTGGAATTATGCTTTACAAGCAATTGAGATGGGATCCTTAATTAAAAATTTAAATTAATTGAAAAAATTTAATTATTTCTATCATTGATACCTCCTTTGAGATAAAATAAAGAAGTTATGCGGATGTAGCTCAGTGGTAGAGCATCTCCTTGCCAAGGAGAATGTCGAGAGTTCGAATCTCTTCATCCGCTTTTAATGTTTGTATATTTTAAGATATTAAAAAAAAGTTTCTTAATGACAAGATTAATTTCTATTGAAGATTTAAAGGGATTATTTAATAAACCTTATGGCGCAGATGCGCCAACAAAACAAAAATGGGCTGAATTCTATAATGAGAATGTTATTTTTACAGACCCAACTCAGGAAACAGAGGGTTTAGATTCTTATGTTAAAGCTCAAGAAAAGCTAGTTAAAAGATGTGATGATGTTTTTTTAGAAACTCATGCAATTTCTATAACTGGTGATTGTGGATTTGTTGAATGGACAATGGGTTTAAAAATTATGGGAAAAGAATTTATTTATCCTGGAACTACTCGTTTATTATTTGGTGAAAATGGATTAATAAAAGAACATAGAGATTACTTTGATTTTTGCGGCCCAACTTTTGGACCAGTTCCTATTTTAGGACCTTTTATAAGATGGCTTTATAATAAATTTGTATCTTGATTCTATTTTTTTTTGAAACAGAGTCCTCTATATTTCACGAATCAATAAATTTTGAGAAGTAACTTCTCTAAAATCAAATTGAGAATAAAACAATTTTTTATTTGTTGTCATTAAATATAATTTTTTTGTATTTTTAATTTTTTTAGAAGATAAAAGATTTTTTATAATTAATGTGCCAAAACCTTTGCCTTGGTGGTTTTGATCTATAACAATATCCCAAAGGACTCCGCGGTAAATCCCATCAGTTAAAGCTCTACCAAAACCAACTATTTCCTGATCAACCCAAAGACTTATTACTACATCACTGTTAGCAAGACATTTTTTTAGATCATTAATTGTTCTATTTTTTGCCCAGAAAGCATTGGTATCTAATAATTTTTGTAGCTTAATTAATCCGTTTGTTGGTTTAAGATTAGGACCTAATCCAAAAACCCTTAATCCTAAAGCTCCTTTGCTATGTCTAATTAGAGATATTTCTTTCATTTATTAAAAAGATTTTTGAAAAGCGATGTCAGCTAGGTTATTTTTTGTGACTTCAATCTAAATACCATAATCGATCTTTTCTATAAAATAAAGAGATAATAGTTTTCTTCATTCTGTTGTAACGCACTAATTTATAATGTATGTAATAAGATCAATTTTTAAGGACTTTAACTTATGCTAAAACTTTTGTTAGGAGATCCGAATGCACGAAAGTTAAAGCGCTATCAACCAATAGTTGAAGAGATAAATTTTTTAGAAGAAGAAATTTCTCAATTGACTGATGATGAGCTTAGAAAAGAAACTCTAAATCTTAAATCAAATATTTCAGCAGAATTAGATTTTGAAAAACAAAAAGAACTTCTAGAAGAATTTCTTCCTAAAGCCTTTGCAATTGTAAGAGAAGCAAGTAAACGTGTCCTTGATATGAGACACTTTGATGTTCAGTTAATAGGCGGGATGGTTTTAAATGAGTGTCAAATTGCAGAGATGAAGACTGGAGAGGGTAAAACTCTTGTTGCAACATTACCTTGTTATTTAAATGCTCTTACGGGAAAAGGTGTTCATGTTGTTACTGTAAATGATTATTTAGCTAGAAGGGATGCAGAGTGGATGGGACAAGTTCATCGTTTTTTAGGTTTATCCGTTGGTTTGATTCAGCAAGATATGAATCCAGTTGAGAGAAAGAAAAATTATGATTGTGATATAACTTATGCCACAAATTCAGAATTAGGTTTTGATTATTTAAGAGATAATATGGCTACTGATATTAGTGAGGTAGTTCAAAGAAAATTTAATTACTGCGTAATTGATGAGGTTGATTCAATATTAATTGATGAAGCAAGAACGCCTCTAATCATTTCCGGCCAAGTTGAAAGACCACAAGAAAAATATGAAAAGGCTGCAGAATTATCCCTGGCATTAGTCAAAGCAAAAGAATTAAGTAAAGATGGTATTGATCCAGAAGGTGATTATGAAGTTGATGAAAAACAGAGAAGTTGTATATTAACTGATCAGGGTTTTGCAAAATGTGAAGAGTACTTGGGAGTTAATGATTTATATAATCCTCAAGATCCATGGGCGCACTATATAACTAATGCTTTAAAAGCCAAAGAATTATTTATTAAAGATGTGAATTATATTATTAAGAACGATGAGGCTGTCATAGTTGATGAATTTACTGGTCGGGTAATGCCAGGAAGACGTTGGAGTGATGGACAACATCAGGCTATAGAAGCGAAAGAGAGTCTTAAAATTCAGCCTGAGACTCAAACATTAGCATCCATAACTTATCAGAATTTTTTCCTTTTATATCCTGGTTTGGCAGGAATGACGGGAACTGCAAAAACTGAGGAGGTTGAATTTGAAAAAACTTATAAATTAGAATCAACAGTTATACCGACAAATCAAATAAGAAAGAGAAAAGATTTGCCTGATCAAGTATTTAAAACAGAGATTGGCAAATGGAAAGCCGTTGCAAAAGAAACTGCGCAAATTCATAGAGAGGGTAGACCTGTTTTAGTTGGTACAACAAGTGTTGAAAAAAGTGAATTATTAAGTTCACTTTTATCTGAAGAAAAAATCCCACATAATTTATTAAATGCTAAGCCAGAGAACGTTGAACGTGAGGCAGAAATTGTTGCTCAGGCAGGAAGAGCAGGTGCTGTTACTATTGCGACTAATATGGCTGGAAGGGGAACAGATATAATTCTTGGTGGTAATAGTGACTATATGGCAAGGCTTAAATTAAAGGAAATTTTAATTCCTTTGTTAGTCAAGCCTGATAATGAGCATAAGCCACCAATTCCTAAACAAAGAAATTTAAAATCTAAGGGTGGTTTTTCTACAAAAGCTGGTTCAAATTTGAAACAGAACATTTCAAATTCTTCAACAAGTCTTTTCCCTTGCAAACTAGATGAAGAGATTGAAAAGAAACTCTCTATTTTATCTGAGGAACTTGTTAAAAATTGGGGAGATCGACAACTTTCTGTCTTGGAGCTTGATGATAGGATAGCTACAGCTGCAGAAAAAGCACCAACTGATGATAACTTGATAAAGCTTTTGAGAGAATCTTTATCAGATGTAAAAAAGGAATATGAAAAAGTTTTGATTCATGAAGAAGAAAAAGTAAGAGAGGTTGGCGGTTTGCATGTCATTGGTACTGAGAGACATGAATCAAGAAGAGTCGATAATCAACTTAGAGGAAGAGCAGGAAGACAAGGTGATCTTGGAAGTACAAGATTCTTTTTATCTTTAGACGATAATTTATTAAGGATTTTTGGAGGTGATAGAGTAGCAAATCTAATGAATGCTTTTAGGGTTGATGAAGATATGCCTATTGAGTCAGGAATGCTTACTAAGTCTCTAGAAAGTGCTCAAAAGAAAGTTGAAACTTACTATTACGATATTAGAAAACAAGTTTTTGAATACGACGAGGTAATGAACAATCAAAGAAAAGCAGTTTATGGCGAAAGGCTAAGAGTATTGAAAGGAATTGATTTAAAGAGACAAGTAATAGGATATGGAGAAAAGACAATGATTGAAATTGTAGATGCATATATAAATCCTGATCTTCCTCCTGAAGAATGGAATATTGATCAATTAATTTCTAAAGTCAAAGAGTTTATATATTTATTAGATGATCTTAAATCTGATGATATTAATTTACTGTCTATAGAAGAATTAAAAAACTATCTTCAAGAACAGTTGAGAATAGCTTATGATTTAAAGGAGTCACAAATAGAGAAGATTCGTCCAGGATTAATGAGAGAAGCTGAAAGATTTTTTATTTTGCAGCAAATCGATAATTTATGGCGAGAACATCTTCAATCCATGGATTCCTTGAGGGAATCTGTCGGATTGAGAGGTTATGGTCAAAAAGATCCATTAATCGAATATAAAAACGAAGGATATGACATGTTTCTCGAAATGATGACTAATATGAGACGAAATGTAATTTATTCAATGTTCATGTTTCAGCCTAAAACTGACGTTAATGAAAAAAATTAAATAAATATTTAATCATCTCCAAGAAATTCAAAAATTTCTTTATCTTTAAGATTTTGAGAATCACCGAGTTTAGAAATATCAATAGATTCTGAGCTTGTTATACATTGTAGAGTTTTTTGTAATTTAAGAATTTCATTTTCAAGAGCGTCTATCCTATCCATTAAATTTTTTATCACATTAGCTTCTGCATCTGGTAAGGCAGAGTGAGCTAACGGATTTACTTTCACACCACTTTGATGTACTACCCTGCCAGGAACTCCGACCACAGTACTGTTCCCCTCTACATTTCGAACAACTACTGAGCCAGCACCAATACGTGTATTAGATCCTACTGTGATGGATCCAAGAACTTTTGCGCCCGCTCCGACAACAACATTTTCCATTAAGGTGGGATGTCTTTTACCATGGCTTTTACCAGTACCTCCTAATGTCACCCCCTGATAAAGCAAACAGTTATTTCCTATCTCAGCAGTTTCACCAATTACGACGCCCATACCGTGGTCTATGAAAACCTTTTTACCAATTTTTGCTCCAGGATGGATTTCAATACCTGTTGCTAACCTATTAAAATGACTGAGTAAGCGGGGAATCAAAGGAATTTTTAATTGCCATAATTTATGCGTAAACCTATGTATAACTATTGATTGAAAGCCCGGGTAGCAAAGAAATATCTCTACTATTCCTCTTGCAGCGGGATCTCTCTCTCTGATAATTTCTATATCTGATTTAAAAGTTTTCAATACCATGGTTTAATTAATAACTCCTATTTCTTTTTTTAATTGATTTATTGTTTCGATACTTAAATAATTTTTAGCACATATTATCTGTGGTAATCTCATCAATTGAGAACGATTTTTTAATAATGTGTTTTCTACAACTGATAAACTTGGTCCATCACATACTATATGATTTGAAGCCTTTAAAAGTGAGAGTAATCTGCTGTTGTTGTCTGAGATTGCCGTCATAAGCATTAACTCACTTCCACGCATGCTATGTATAATGACTTCTGCTGCTCTCAATAAACCAGGACTTATGCTAACAATACCTACACAACTTCCAGCATTTAATTCCTTGAGAATTTTTAATTCCTTTTGAAAGTCGCTCAAGTCAACTGCAATTGCTCGAACTCCATGTTGCTTAGCAACTTTTTCTAGAGGCTGTAAAAAATATCTGCTTGTAACAATCGTACCATTATTTGAATTGCTCAAAACTTTTTCTAATTCTTCCATAGGAACAACTTCTACTGGTACATTAATTGTTGTAGAAAGGTCTTCTGCTATTAACATAGAAGCTCCAATATCTTCTCTAGGAGTACTGACGATTATTCTTGATCCGCATTTAATACGCCAATCAATTTCATTGTTCAATATCTCTCTCGTTTCTTGTAAAGTGAATCCAAGACTTATCAAGTTGTCAATAACTTTCTTTGCTTCTTGATCAGGTGCCTTACTTATTTTATCTTTCGAGTAAAGAGATTTTGTAAATTCTCTTTTAGTAAGATTATCTCTTACATATATACCTGATCCAGCTATTGCTTCAACAACACCGTCCATTTCCAGTTGTCTGTAAACTTTGCTTATAGTATTACGATGGAGTCCAGTCTGCATTGCAAGTTGCCTAGTACTGGGAAGTCTGTGTCCTGGAGGATAATGTCTTGCTGCAATTGCGAAGCAAATTTGATTATTTAGTTGAGTAGATGCAGGGATATCACTTTCTTGTTGAATATGGAATCTCACTTTAGAAAAATCCTGACTAATTTAATTTTTGATATAGTGACACTTTAACATTCGTCTTATTTTTTGATGACAATTTATAGCCCATCATCTTTTTTTATAAGAGGAGTTTTGCGAGGGCTTAAAAACATAATCATGTTTCTCCCCTCTCTTTTTGGTTTTTGTTGAACTTCTGATTGCTCTTCTAAATCATTAGCCATTTTTAAAAGAAGTGTCTCAGCTAAATTTGAGTGTTGGATTTCTCTCCCCCTAAAAATAACTGTGCATTTTACCTTATCTCCCGATTTTAGAAATTTAGTAGCTTGACCAATCCGAACATCATAATCATGCTTGTCAATTTTATACCTCATTTTTACTTCTTTGACTTCTGTTTGATGAGA
>QCQS01000006.1 GCA_003212115.1 Prochlorococcus sp. AG-455-E15
CTAAAATAACTGGTCAAGAATTAACAGAGGAACTTCTAGATAATATTTTTTCTAAGTTTTGTATTGGTAAATAAATTTGAGTTAAATTACATAGTGATATATAGTTGATTCTCTAACTTCAGTTTAATTTTTATTAATTAATTATTTATCAGTTTAGTGGATTTAAATACTCCAATAATAAGTAAAATCATTGATAATTGGATCGATGAAGATATAGGTAGGGGAGATCTTACAAGTTCCTCTATTACAGAAGAGAATGGTAATGCATATTGGATTGCAAAAGAAGAGGGTATATTCTGCGGGGTTGAAATTATAAAAGAAATTTTTAGAAAAATTGATTTAAAAATCAGTCCAAAATTTAATATCTCTGATGGAGATCAATTTGTTAAAGATCAAAAACTCTTAGAAATATATGGGCCTTCAAAAAGTTTGCTAGCTAGTGAAAGAATAAGCTTAAATATAGCAATGCATTTATCTGGAATATCAACATACACAAAGAATCTTGTAAATAAGTTAGAAGGTACAAATATAAAATTAACAGATACTAGGAAAACGACTCCTGGCTTAAGAATATTTGAAAAATATGCATTCAAATGCGGAGGTGGAGTCAATCATAGAATGGGATTATACGATGCAGCTATGATAAAAGAAAATCACATTGCATGGACAGATAATCTGAATAATGCAGTAAAAAAAATTCGACTAAATTCGCCTTTTACAACTCATATCATAATTGAAGCTGAGAATATCGAACAGGCAAAAGAAGCAGTATTAGCAGGAGCGGATAGTGTCTTATTGGATGAACTTAGCCCTGAAATAATCAAAAAAAACGTTCAAGAATTAAGAGATTTATCAATGAATAGCTTAAAAAAAGAAGTAAATAAAAATTTGATAATAGAAGTTTCTGGAATTAACCCTGAAGAAATTAGTAAATATCTAATAAAAGGTATTGATTTGATTTCAACAAGTTCTTCAATCACCAAAAGTAATTGGATTGATTTGAGTATGCGTTATATTAATTAATTATATAGATAAATAATTGAATAATTAATGCTAATCATTTTTAAAGAATTAACAAAACAATTTGAACAATCTCTTTTAGATAGTCTTGAAAATAATGATAAAAAAGGAGAATTCGAAATTCTTCGAAAAAATTTAATTACACAATCATCTAAAGAGGAATTTGGTGATTATCAATGTAATGTTTGTTTAAGTTTATCTAAAATATATAAAAAGAACCCAAGAGAAATTTCTAATGATTTTATTAACCTTTTAAATAAAAATAAAAGGATATCAAAATTATGTAAGAGTCTAGAAATAGCTGGACCTGGATTTATAAATATAAAATTAAAAGATGAGGTTCTAATAAATAAAATTAAGTCAAATATTCAATGCAATAGGGCTGGCATACCTCTAATTAGAAAAGATTTAGATAGTGGTTTGTCCAATAAAGTTATTGTAGATTTTTCTAGCCCTAATATTGCTAAAGAAATGCATGTAGGGCATTTAAGATCAACAATAATAGGTGACTCAATATCTAGAATTTTCGAGTTAAGAGGTTATGAAGTATTAAGACTCAATCATGTTGGTGATTGGGGAACACAATTTGGCATGCTTATTACTCAGCTCAAAGATTTATATTCAAATGATCTAGAAGAAATAGGAAAAATCAAAATAAGTGATTTAGTTGAATTTTATAAAGAATCAAAAAAAAGATTTGATAACGAATCTGAATTCCAAAAAAGATCTAGAGAGGAAGTAGTTAAGTTACAAAGTGGAGATATTAAATCAATTAAAGCTTGGAAATTATTATGTGATCAATCAAGGAAAGAATTTGATGAAATCTATAAAAATTTAAAAATAAAAATAGAAGAAAGAGGTGAATCTTTTTATAATCCCTTCTTAAAATCAGTTATTGATGATTTGAATTTAGAAAAAATATTAGTAGAAGATCAAGGAGCAAAATGTGTATTTTTAGATGGGATGACTAATAAAGAAGGCAAACCTTTACCGCTAATTATTCAAAAAAAAGATGGGGGTTTTAATTATGCCACTACAGATCTTGCTGCTATAAGATACAGATTCAATAAACCTCCTAATGGCGATGATGCTTCAAGAATTATTTATGTAACTGATCATGGGCAAGCAAATCATTTTGCTGGAGTTTTTCAAGTTGCAAAAAAAGCAAAATGGATCCCAGAAAATTGTCAAGTAGACCATGTCCCTTTTGGGTTAGTTCAAGGAATTGATGGCAAAAAACTAAAGACAAGAGAAGGTGAAACAATACGACTAAAAGATTTATTAAATGAAGCAGTTAGAAGAGCAAAAGAAGATTTATTGAAAAGATTAGAAGATGAAGATCGTTATGAGACCGAAGAGTTCATAGCAAATACTTCAAGAATTATTGGATTAGGAGCTGTTAAGTATGCAGATTTAAGTCAAAATAGGATTACCAATTATCAATTTAGTTTTGATAAAATGCTTTCCCTAAATGGTAATACTGCTCCTTATTTGTTATATACACTTGTAAGAATTTTAGGAATTAAAAGAAAAAATAATTTTGTTTATGACTCTAAAGATTTTCAGTACGTAAATTATGAACATAAATCTGAGTGGAAACTTATCAGGAAATTACTTAAGTTCGATGAAGTCATAATTTCTATTGAAAAAGACTTAATGCCAAATAGATTATGCAATTATCTGTTCGAGCTATGTCAGACTTTTAATAGATTCTATGATCAAGTTCCAATCCTCAAAGAAGAAAAAAATATAAAAATTTCTAGGCTTAATTTATGTGACCTAACTGCAAAAACACTAAAATTAAGCTTAGAGCTTTTAGGAATTGAAACTTTAGAAAGAATGTAATGAATGATTTTGATCCATTAAATAATCTTTTCCCAAAACCAAGAGAAGAAATAATTAATATGCAGTCTTACTCTGCACCCTTAGAAAATAGAAGAAATTTACTCCGCTTAGACTTTAATGAAAATACTTTAGGTCCAAGTCCTAAGGTTCTAGAGGCATTACAAGCGATAAAATTAGATGAGATTTCAATTTATCCAGAATATAATTTTTTAAAAAAATTTTTATGTGATAAATATCTTGATTCAAGAAAATTTGGTAATGATGAAATCGGAATTTTCAATGGAGCAGATGCAGCAATAAATGCAATTTTCAATTGCTTTGGAGAAAAAGATCAAATATTTCTAACTACAAATCCAACTTTTGGTTACTATTCTCCTTGTGCAGAAATACGAGGAATGAAAAAAATAAGTTGTTCTTACATTGGAGAAAATTTTCTATTCCCCATCAAAGAATTTAGGGAAAAAATAATAAAGCATAATCCAAAGTTAATATTTATTTGCAATCCAAATAATCCAACAGGAACTGTTCTAAGCTCTCATGAAATAATTAATTTAGCCAATATCAATAAAGATTCATTAATAGTTGTTGATGAACTATATGAAAAATTTAATGGAGATAGTCTTCTTGAATCGATAGATTTTGAAAAGAATAAAAATATACTAATAATCCAATCTCTTTCAAAAACTGCAGGTCTAGCTGGTTTAAGAATAGGTTTTACTTTTGGCAATAAAAGTTTAATTCAGTACATTAATAAAGTTACAGGACCATATGATGTAAACAGCTTTGCTATAACAGCTGCATTAGCAGCACTTAAAGACAAATCATATATTGATAATTATGTTTTAGAAGTAAAAAAGGCTAGGGAATGGATTTTAAATAAATTTAAATCAACAAAAATCAGAACGCACTTTAGTGGAGGTAATTATTTCTTAATTTGGCCAAAAAAAGATCCTAAAATCTTAATAAAACAGATGAGAGCAAAAGGTATTCTTATTAGAAGTATGGAAAACAAAAAAGATATCAGTAATTCTATAAGGGTTAGTATTGGAACTAAAGAACAAATGATTTTTTTCTGGGACAATTACAAGATATTAGATTTAAAAAATTAATTACTGAAAATATAAATTGTATTTTGGTCGATTCTTTTAGGTTTTATTTGAAAATCTTTTCCAACATATTTTACTTTAAAATCTTTCATATTTTCGATAAATAAATCAGCATTTGAGAAATCACATTCTTTATTAATTTTTTTGCCGCGTTCAAAGTGAACAGGAATAACTACATTAGGTTTTAGAAGCTTAACTATTTTCGAGGCTTCTTTACCATTGTAAGATTTTATTCCTCCTCCAATTGAAATAAACAATATATCTGGACCAGACAAAATAATTTGACTGTTTATATCAATATCACCAGCAGCTCCTCCCATATGAACAATTTTAAGATCATTCTGCTCCCAACTCCAAACAGTTGCCATCCCAAATCTTCTTCCATCTACTCTGTCATGTGGTACAGAGATTCCATTTAATAAAATATCCTCAAATTGATAGATTCCTGGCTCAACGAACATTAATTGATCATTAGGGTTATATCCTTCATCTGGAAGCCTAGAACTAGCCAAAATAAAATCTACGTTGACTTCTGTTTGCTCCTTTAAATTACTTGCACAACCTATTGCTTTAAAGGGATTTATAAGAATAGATTTATCTGCACTAGTAATTAAAAAACTACTATGTCCCAAACTTTTTATTCCTAAGTTTCTTGCCAATATTGAGGTAGGTAAAAAAGAGCTAACTAATATGAAAAATAAAAAGTTTTTAATTTGAGAAATCATAATATTATTTTTTTTTATTTTACTTTTTTTCAGCCATTTTTAGAAAATTACTAATTAATTTATGACCAAATTGCGTCAACACACTTTCAGGATGGAACTGTACCCCATGTAAATGTTTATATTCTTTATGAGAGATAGCCATAATTGTTGAGTCTTCTAAAGTCGCAGTTATGTCGAAACAAGATGGTAAAGAACTTGAATCAACTATAAGACTATGGTATCTAGTAGCCACAAATGGGGTCTCGATATCTTTAAACAATCCTTTTTGATTATGAAATATTTTGGATGTCTTACCATGCATAAGTTCTTTCCCAACTATAACCTTACCTCCAAAAGCTTGGGCCAAAGCTTGATGACCTAAACAAACTCCCAAGGTCGGAATATTATTAGATAATTTTTTTAGAATTGGCAGACAAATTCCAGATTGATCTGGATTACCTGGACCTGGAGATAAGAGAATTCCACCAGGATTTAGTTTGATAATTTCTTCTAAAGTAATTTCATCATTTCTTTTAACTATTAATTCTTTAGTTATTTCATGCTCAACTGAAAGTTCTCCTAAATATTGAACAAGGTTATAAGTAAAACTATCGTAATTATCAATAACAAGAAACATATTTATATGGATTTAAAATAACAACTTTATTTTAGGAACAAAGATATATACAGCAATAATAACAGAATTAATGGAAGCTAATAATACTGCTCCTGCAGAAGTATCTTTTGAAATTTTAGCCAAAATACTAAATTCTTTTTTCACTACTAAATCAACGATTGATTCAATAGATGTGTTCAATATTTCTAATATTAAAACAGACATTATTGTTGCAATCAAAATAACATAATTACTTAGACTAATTTTTAGTAAAAAACCAATTATTAAACTTGTAACTGCAAAAATTAATTGAATTTTAAAATTTCTTGAAGTTTTTAATACATAACTAATACCACTGAAAGCATACTTAAAACTTATAAATACATTACTAGAAGTTTTGTATGATTCTTTTCTATTTTCTAAATAGTTTATTTTTTTTTCCATTTATTTTTAATCTAATCGAGTAATTAAATATTCTTGGAAATTTAACATATTTTCTAAATCATGCTCATTATTATGTTCCCATCCCAAAAGATGTAAAAATCCATGACTAGCCAACCAGATCATCTCTCTATAGATTGAATGTTTATATTGATAAGATTGCTCAAGTGCCATCTCTAATGATATAAAAATATCTCCCAACTCTATATGATCTAAATTATTTAGAGATTCATCAGAAATAATTGGAAAAGATAGAACATCAGTTGGACCTTTTTTTTGCATCCATTTCTTATTCAAAGAAGCAATTTCTTGATTAGATATTATCTGTAAGCCTAATGAAAAAGATTTTTTTTCAAAAATATAATTTGGTAATTCACAATCCTCTTTTTTTAATATAGTATTTATCCACGATAAAAAAACTTTCTCCCAAAAAATAGATTCAAAAATAAGATGAGTTTTAATATCTTTTAACTTATTTGAAAATTGAGAGAAATCATTACATTGAAAAACCAAATCTAAATTTATTTCAGAAATAATTTTTTCTTTCATACATTCTTAAACTGGAATATTGGGCTTACCTATTGTGGCCACAAGTATTAATATCCCAATTAAAACTAGAAAGGTTATTGAAAAATGAGAAATACTTTTTGAGCCTTTCCTTACCATATTTCTCATAGCAAGCTTTATAAAGCTTGGAGGAGAAACTTTTTTTTCTAAAATTTCGTTTTTATTTTCCATTAGTTATTCAATAGATTCATTAGAAGAAATATTCATACGTAATAATTCATGAATAAATGGGTCAAGTTCACCATCTAAAACACTATCTAACTCGTTAGTCTCCTGCATAGTTCTAAGATCTTTTACCATTTGATAGGGATGGAAAACATAATTTCTTATTTGATTGCCCCATGCAGCTTCCACAATATCACCTTTAATATCAGCGACTTCAGCAGCTCGTTGTTCTTTAGCAATCACTAATAGTTTAGACTTTAAAAGTAACATAGCTTTTTCTTTATTTTGTAATTGAGATCTTTCTTGAGTACATCTTACTGAAATCCCTGAAGGCAAATGAACAATTCTCACTGCTGTTTCTACTTTATTAACATTTTGTCCTCCAGCTCCACCGGATCTACTCGTTGTAATTTCTAAATCTTTTTCAGGTATATCAAGTGAAATATTATCATCTAATTTTGGCATAACCTCTACCCCAGCAAAGCTGGTTTGTCTTTTGCCATTGGCATTAAAAGGAGAAATTCTTACTAATCTATGAGTTCCTTTTTCATGTTGCAGATAGCCATATGCATATTTTCCATCAATTTCGAACGTTACACTTTTAATACCTGCTTCTTCTCCTTGAGATAATTCATTAATGACAAGGCTCATTTGATTATTATCGGCCCATCTAGAGTACATTCTTAATAATATCTCTACCCAATCCTGCGCATCTGTTCCACCAGCGCCTGCGTTAATAGAAACTACTGCTCCTTCCTTATCGTATTCACCACATAACAATCTTTCAAATTCCCATTTATCCAAATTCTCTCTTAATTTCTTTAATCCCAGCTGAGATTCTAAAATCATTTCCTCTTCGGGTTCTAGAGAATAAAGCTCAAGAGAGGCATTAGCATCAGAAATAAAAGTTTTCCATTTATCTAACAATTCGAGTTGTGCTTTGACATCATCAAGGATTAGCATTTGCTTTTTAGCTTCTTCTTGATTATCCCAAAATTCAGGCTGGGCAGAAATTTGCTCTAACTCTTTCCTTTTCGCTTTTAATCTTGGAACGTCAAAGACAATCCTGAGCATTACCCAGGCGCTCTGTTAGTTCCGAAAGATCTTTTTTGAAATCTGTAATATCTATCAAAATAGAAGTTAATCGTTATTTATAATCTAACAAGCACTTTTGTTTAATAGTATAAACTAAGTATTATTTTAAAAAAATGTCCAAAGTTGAAATTTATACTTGGCAATATTGCCCATTCTGTATTCGAGCAAAATCACTACTCAAGAAAAAAAATGTAAATTTTACAGAATATAAAATAGATGGCGACGAAGATGCCAGAGCATTGATGATTGAAAGAGCTGATGGTAGAAGA
Source organism: Prochlorococcus sp. AG-455-E15 (assembly GCA_003212115.1). Classification (GTDB taxonomy): domain Bacteria; phylum Cyanobacteriota; class Cyanobacteriia; order PCC-6307; family Cyanobiaceae; genus Prochlorococcus_A. Next base: position 7,829 of record QCQS01000006.1, read on the forward strand.
ACATTACCACAAATATTTATAGATAATGAGGGTATCGGAGGCTGCGATGATCTCTACGCATTAGAAAATGAAAATAAATTAGAAGCATTATTGAACTAGATCTTATGAAATTTCTATTCGTAATAGATCCAATTAAAAATATAAATCCCTTGAAAGATTCAACTGCTGCTTTAATGCAAGCATCATCAAAAAAAAATATTGAAATCTGGAGTTGTACTCCTCAAGACCTGGAAGCTAGAGGTGATGAAGTATGGGCATCTTCCATAAAAGTTGAAGTAATTCCTTGGATTTCTTTCAAAGAGAATGATTGCATACCTCTCGCCGAATTTAATTGCATTTGGATGAGAAAAGATCCTCCTGTAAATGAGGCTTATTTATATGCAACCCATCTTTTAGAAGTTGCCGAAAGAAAAGGAGTAAAAGTAATTAACAAACCCTCGTCGTTAAGAGCGTGGAATGAAAAGCTAGGTGCTTTAAGATACAGCCACTTAATGGCACCTACAATAGTTGCGAGTAAGGTAAAAGATCTTATTAATTTTGCAAATATAAATAATGAAGTAGTCATAAAACCTCTAGGAGGAAAAGGTGGTCAAGGTGTTATAAGGATAAATAAAAATTCTCCAGGAATTAAATCAATCATTGAATTAATCACTTCTCAAGAAGAATTACCCGTTATGATGCAAAAATTTATTCCTGAAGTCGTAGAGGGTGATAAAAGAATAATTATCGTAAACGGAGAAGCAATTGGATCAATAAATAGGATTCCTCAAGGAGGCGATTTTAGGAGTAATTTAGCGATGGGAGGCAAGGCTGAACACACATTATTAACAGAAAAAGAAAAAAGTATCTGCTCAGAATTATCTCAACACTTCAAAGATGAGGGTTTATTTTTTGTTGGTATTGATGTAATAAATGGAATGCTTAGCGAGATTAATGTAACCAGTCCAACAGGTTTAAGAGAAATAGAAAATTTATCCAATAAAAATGTTTCAGAGGAAGTTATTGAAAAATTAGTAGAAATTATCTAGGGTTTTTAGCGCAAAATATCTGTTTTACTATAGATTCAAATTTTAATTTAATCTCATCTATTTCTTTCTCTAAAACGGAGCCAGAAACTATACCTGAACCTGCAGTAAATTCAATATTTTCTTCAATACATCTTGCGCCTCTTATTGCCAAAAGAAATGAAGCATTGCCTGATGAATCAACCCAACCCATTGGAGAAGCATAATTTCCTCTAGGAAAAGACTCAAGAGTGTTTATCCAATCCAATGCTGCATTTTTTGGGTATCCACAAACAGCTGGAGATGGATGTAAGTTTTTAAGCAATTCAAAAGGACAAATATTTTCAACTTTAGAGAAAATGAGTGTTTGCAAATGAGAAATATCTCCAAATGAATTTACCTTGATATCACTTTTTTTAAAGTTTGTTATTTTTGAAACTTCTAAAGATTTAATCAAATGTTGTATTACATAATTATGTTCTTTTAAGTCTTTAGCACTTTTTAGGAGTTTCTTAAAATTTGAATTAGTAGAGATAGTTCCAGCAAGAGCCTCTAAAGTTAAATTAGGTTTAGAGAAAGAAAATAATTTTTCTGGAGATGCTCCAAACAAAATATCCTTACTATTCCTTTTCCAAACGTATCTACATGTATTTGGTTGATTGTTTTTAAATCTTTTTAAAATTTCTACTAAATCTAATTTATTTTTAAGTTTTATTTTAATCCTATTCGCTAAAACGATCTTTTCTAGGATATCTTTATCTACTAATTGAATTCCTCTATTTACTACTTTTTTCATGTTTGTTTTAGAAGTTTCTAAGGAGCGTGAGAAATCATCAATAAAAGGGGAATCAAAACTAGTTTTTAAGCCAGATGATTTTATTAATTCTGAGCCAGAATTAATAACTTGATTTCTAACTGTCCATATTTCTTCAATTAATGTTCTTAATGATGATTTACCTTCAACATGACCATTGATTCTTAACCAGCAATTCTTGCCACTTTTAGTAATTAATATTTTTGGTAAAATGGCTTCCAAACTAGGGATATCTGAAGGTAAATTCTTATTATTCAAATTTTCAGAGAAAGAAAATAAATAAATTATTTTTGAAAGTGCAGAATTATGCGATTCATTAGTTAAGTTAATTAAATTTTTAAAATTCTCAGAATTAAACTCTTTTGCTACCTCAAATCTTTTTGGGCCATCCAGAGTAACATATTTACACTTCTCGAAAGCTATATATGAAATGCCATCAGATTCCTCCCAAAATGAAGAAAACGGATATTGATTTATTAACAATTCATAAACTTGGAATAAATCAATACAAGGAATCTCAACACAAATACTTACTAATCCAGAATTTTCAACTTTCTTATCGAAAGAGGAAAATACATCTTTTAAAAAATCTGTTAAGTTTAAATCATTTTTCATTACTTATTGAAAATAACTAAAAATGATGCAATAAAGTAAAAAATGTAACTCAATTTATAAACTACATTCAATAATTATCTAATTATGCGTGTTAATTAACAATGGACGAAGATAAAAAAAAATTATGGAAAAAAGCAATAAAATGGCCTCTTTATTCTGTTGCCATACTTCCAGTTTTAATAACAGGGGCTTACTTGCTCAATCAATATGAAGAGGTAAAAATTTATAATTTGATTTCATTTACTTTAGCTGCAATTTTGATATTACTTTGGGAAAATCTAACTAATGATTTATACGACGCAGAAACAGGAATCGATGAATTTAAATTCCATTCAATTGTAAATCTTGTAAAAAATAAAAAAATAATTGCATTTATTGCATATACATCTTTAGTTATTGGTTTATTAATAATTTTAATTATTTCAGTATCAACAAGTATAAACATTTTTATTTTGGTGGCAGCTTGCTGCTTCTTAGGATATTTATATCAAGGTCCTCCTTTTAGATTGGGCTATCAAGGTTTAGGAGAACCATTATGCTGGCTTGCATTTGGACCTTTTGCGTACTCTGCAGTCTTAATTGCGTTAAATCCGTCTAATATTTACTTCGAAGATATTCCATGGAAAGTTTCTTTATTACTTGGTTCAGGACCTTCCTTGGCAACAACTCTTGTATTATTTTGCTCTCATTTTCATCAAATTTCTGAAGATAAAAAGCATGGGAAAAATTCACCTTTAGTTCGCTTAGGAGCAAAAAAAGGTTCTCAATTTGTGCCTTGGATAATTTTTACAATATATATTTTTCAATTTTTCACAATAGTTTATGGATTTATTCCAGTGTTTTGCATCCTTTATTTGCTTAGTTTCCCACAAGCAATAAGACTTATAAATTTATTAAAATCTTCGTATGCAAAACCTTCTGCAATAAAAAATTGCAAATTCGTCGCAATAAAATTTCAAACTCTTAATGGAATTGGTTTAATCACAGGATTAATATTTAATTACTTGCTAAATAAATGAACTTAATATTTCAAAAAAAATCTTATAGCTTTAAGTTATCGGCCAAAGTAGAAAATTCTAAAACCAATTACCACACAAAATCGGGTTGGATAATTAAATTAATAAGTAATGATAAAAAAATAGGGTTTGGAGAAGTTTCACCGCTACATAAAAAAGACTTAAAAAAGTGTGCGAAACAACTAGATATGATCCCTGAGTATATAGAGGAATTTAATTTATCTGAGCAAATAAATATTTTTCACCCATGTATTCAATCTGCAATAAATTCTGCATTAGCTGAGATCAATGGAAAAATAATTTTTAAAGAAAACTACTACTTTGATGAAATTGGTAAAACAGCCATATTGTTAAATCATGAAAATGTAGTTTCAGATCTAAATGATATCAAAAAAAGGCATTGTGATATTGGAAAATCATTAACCTTAAAATGGAAAGTAGCACTAAAAAATAACCATGAGGAAGAAGCAGAATTAGAAGAAATTTTAAGCAAAATAGGTAATAATATTAAGTTAAGAATAGATGCTAATGGTTCTTGGGGAAGAGACATAGCTAATAGATGGGCTGACATTTTGAAAGATAATAAAAATATAGATTGGTTAGAGCAACCTCTCTGTGTTGATGATATTGATGGACTAACAGAACTCAACAAAAAAATCCCTATAGCTTTAGACGAATCACTTTTAAAATTTCCAACTTTGATTGATGAGTGGAAGGGTTGGCAAATCAGAAGGCCTTCTCAAGAAAATAATCCAGTTAAACTTTTAAGAGAATTAGAAAATAAAAAAGCTTTAATATCTATAAGTACCTCATTTGAAACTGGAATAGGAAAGAGATGGCTCCATCATTTATCTTCTCTACAATTACAAGGACCCACTCCAAAAGTTCCTGGTTTAGCTATGAATAAATTCCCTAATTCGTTTCTATTTTTAAATGAAGCAAAAAAGATATGGGATCTCCTATGAAAAATAAAATTCATACTATTGAAGTTGAAAATAACGAAATTCAATCTGTAGAAAAAATTCTTGAAAAAATTAGGGAGAATAAAATTATATATGTAAAAAACAAATTTTATGAAGACGAAGATTTATTAGATTCAATTACTGAAAATGGGCCAGCAATTATCTTAAACAGTAGTGGGAGTTCTGGAAAACCTAGAAAATGTTTTCACCATTTAAATAATCTTATATTATCTGCAACTACATCAGGTCAATGGCTAATAGAGCAAGGATTTGAATTACAAAACTGCTTAATTTTAAATACTTTACCCCTGAACCATATAAGTGGATTAATGCCAATTTTTAGAAGTCAAACTTGGGGATGTGATTGTATTAATATTTCTCCGAATTTGATAAAAAAAACTCGAGAACTTTTACTTTTCACAATTAAATTTAAAAAAAACAACAAACACTTGATTACTTCATTAGTACCTACCCAATTACAAAGACTTTTATCTCAAAAAGATGGAATGAGTTGGCTAAAAATTTTTGATCTAATTTGGGTTGGTGGAGCTTCAATTTCATACGAAACTGCAGAACAATGTATAAAAGAAAAAATAAAATTAGCACCTTGTTACGGCTCAACTGAAACAGCAGCAATGGTTACGAGTTTAAAACCAAAAGAATTCTTAATGGGTTTTAAAAATGTTGGAGAAATACTACCTGATACAAAAATAAGAATTAACACACAAGGATTAATCGAAATAAAATCAGCCAGAATTGGAATCGAAATAAAAGACTCTTCAAAAACTGAAAATTTCAAAAATAAAAATGGGTGGTGGCAAACAGGTGATTTAGGTGAAATTAATCATATAAATAATTCATTATATTTAGACTTTCTTGGTAGAAGTGATAACGCTTTTAATTCTGGAGGAGAAATCGTTTTTCCAAAAGTAATTGAATCTCGATTAACTGATTTCATTATGAAAGAAAATATCCCAATTAATAAATTCAATATATCAAAAGTGTCCGACAAATTATGGGGAAATAAAATTAAAATAATTTTGGAATATAAAGAACATACAAATCATAAAAATATTGAAAATTCATTAGATTTATTAAAAAAATTTTCTCAAAGTTGGCCTAAACATGAAAAACCTGAAAAGTGGATTGTTAAAAAAAATACCACTGCAGAAAAAATAAACTATAAATTTAAAAAATAATAATTAGCATTCTTTTAAATTTGTGCTTACATTTGAAGCCTCTATCCATCTTTCTAACTGATCGGGAAGTTCTATTTTATTTCTTGAATCAACATCTAAAGAACAATGTATTATTTTTCCTTCTGCTGCTTTATTTCCATTTTTTATAAATAAGCTATTTACCTGGAACAAATGTGTATTGATTTTATGAGGAGAAATTTTTACTTTTAAGAAATCTCCAATTTTTATAGGCGCAAAAAAGTTGGCTTCGCAATTTACTATGGGAAAAATAATTTGACTTTTACGAATAGAAAAATCTGGAAAAATATCTTGATATGGAATTCCATAAATTTCGATACTCTCTTCCCAAGCTTCGTGCGACCATTTTAATAAGTTATGAAAATGAATTACACCTGCAGAATCACAATCACCGAATCTTACCTTCTTCTGCAATATCAACCAGTCAGCGGGTTTCATTTAAAGAACTTATCTATCAACAGATCCCATAATGACATCTATTGAGCCAAGAATTGCCATAATATCGGCGATTTTGGCACCTTTAAGAATATGAGGCAATATTTGCAGATTATTTAAATCAGCTGCTCTGATTTTAAATCTCCATGGGGTAACTTCATTATTTCCTTGAATGAATACACCTATTTCTCCCTTACCGGACTCTAATCTTGTATACAATTCTCCGTTAGGAATTTTAAAAGTTGGAGCAACCTTCTTAGCTACATATTGATAGTCCATACCAAATATTTCACTTTTCTTATCTTCAGTCGCCATTCTTTGAGCTTCCAAATTTTCTGTTGGACCTCCTGGAATCATTTTACAGGCTTGGCGAATGATACTTAGCGATTGTCTCATCTCTTCGACTCTCACTCGATATCTCGCATAACAATCACCTTCTTTTTCTGAAGCAATCTGCCAATCAAAATCGTCATAACATTCATAACTATCGACTTTCCTTAAATCCCAGGAAACTCCAGAAGCTCTAAGCATTGGCCCAGACAAAGACCAATTAATTGCCTGGTCTCTTTGTATTGTTCCCAGACCTTCAATTCTTTTTCTAAAAATAGGGTTATTTGTGATTAATTTTTCGTACTCATCAATCTTAGGTCCAAACCAATCACAAAAGTCTATACATTTTTCTAACCATCCGTATGGAAGATCACATGCGACACCACCTATCCTAAAGAAATTATTATTTATCAACCTCTGTCCAGTAGCAGCTTCCCAAAGATCATATATCATTTCTCTTTCTCTAAAAATATAGAAAAATGGAGTTTGAGCTCCTACGTCTGCCAAAAAGGGGCCGAGCCACAAAAGATGATTAGCAATACGATTGAGTTCTAGCATTAGAACTCTGATGTAACTAGCTCTTTTAGGAACTGGAATATTAGCTAATCTTTCAGGAGCATTTACTACAATAGCTTCATAAAACATTCCTGCTGCATAATCCATTCTGCTTACATAAGGGACATACATTACATTTGTCCTATTTTCAGCTATCTTTTCCATTCCTCTATGTAAATATCCAATTACTGGCTCACAATCAATGACATTCTCACCATCAAGAGTTACAACTAACCTTAAAACCCCATGCATTGAGGGATGGTGAGGGCCAAAATTGACCACCATTGGTTCTGTTCTAGTCTCTAGCTGAGCCATTCGAAATTTAACTTCTAAATAAATCTTAGTCGAAAGTTATGCAAACTGACCTATCTGATTCATCTTTTTTCAATCATAAATCAGTTATGACAGATGAGATTATGGCCTCATTAGAGCATTACCCATTAATCCATAACAACCAACTTAAAGGAATAGACGCAACTTTAGGCGGAGGCGGGCACTCTTATCATTTATTGAGAAAATATTCGGATTTAAATATAATTGGACTTGATCAAGATCCATTCGCAAGAAAATCAGCTTCAAAAAAACTTGATGAATTTAAAAATAGGCTTGATATTAGGGCTGCAAATTTTGCGGATTTTATGCCAAAAGAAAAAGTTTCTTTTGTGATTGCAGATCTTGGGGTAAATAGCAACCAAATTGATGACCCTAAAAGAGGATTTAGTTTCCAAAAAGATGGTCCGCTTGATATGCGCATGAATCCTTTTCTTGAGGTTGATGCAGAGAAATTAATTGAGTCTTTAAATGAAAGAGATCTAGCTAACCTAATTTATAAATATGGAGAAGAGAGATTATCAAGAAAGATTGCTAGGAAAATAAAAATGGATTTGAAGGAAAATGGGAAATATTCTGGAACAAAAGAATTAGCCTATTCTATTGCAGGCTGCTTTCCACCAAAACAAAGATATAAAAAAATACACCCAGCAACAAGAACATTTCAAGCACTAAGAATTGCTGTCAATAAAGAAATTGAAGTATTAGAAAAATTTTTGCAAGTTGTCCCTGAATGGATTTTGCCAGGAGGTATTATTTCTATTATTAGTTTTCATTCCCTAGAGGATAGGTTAGTTAAAAATTCTTTTAAGAATGATCAAAGACTAAAAAACCTGACAAAAAAGCCAATAACTCCTTCCGAACAAGAAATCAAACTCAATAAAAGAGCTAGAAGTGGAAAGTTAAGAATTGCTCAATTAAAATAAGATCCAATAATTTCTAGCGTAATGAACTGATCGTATTTGTAAGAATATGAATTGCTTCTTTGATATCTTTTGAATTAGTGCTTAATCCAATACTTAACCTTATTGAAGATTCTGCTTCTTTAAAAGATCTACCTAAGGCTAGTAAAACATGAGATGGTTCACCATTACTACATGCAGATCCACTAGAACAAATTATTTTAGATTTTAAAAGTTTATGAAACTTTGCTCCGTTTAAATCCAAAACAGTGAAATTTAAATTGTGAGGTAATCTTTTTTCTATGGAGCCATTAATTAATAAACCAGAATTATTTTCTAACAAACCCTCAAGAAGGGTATTTCTATGCAAAAGTAGTTTCTCAGCATTATTTTTTTGATTAAAAACTGCTATCTCTATTGCTTTAGCAAAGCCAACTACTAAAGGAAGAGGTAATGTACCAGACCTGAGACCATATTCCTGACCTCCTCCAACAATTAAAGGCTCAAGATTCATTTCTTCATCAATCAAAAGAAGTCCTATCCCTTTAGGACCATATATTTTGTGAGAACTCATCGTTATCATATTTACATCTGATAAAAGATTATCTAACTCGATATAACCTAAACATTGCGCGAAATCAGAGTGAAAAGTTATTCCTCGCGATTTACATATCTTTGAAATATTCTCTAGAGGCTGGATAACTCCTATTTCATTATTTGCCAACATAATACTCACCAGAAATGTATCTTCTCTTATATTTTTTTTGAATTTTTCTTCTGAAATTAAGCCATCTTTATTAGGATTAATTTCTGTAACCATAAATCCCTCTTTTTTTAGTTGGTTTAGCGGCTCCAAAACAGCTTTATGCTCTGTTTTTAAGGTAATAATATGTCCATAATTTCCTGTTTTTTTATAGTAATTTCTGGCAAAACCTAATAAGGCTAAGTTATTAGATTCAGTTGCCCCGCTTGTAAAAATAACTTTTTTATTCTTAAGAAATAAATTTTGTTCTATTCTTTCTCTTGAGGCTTCCAATATAGCGCTTGCATTAATCCCCGCCAAATTAGATTTGCTTGCAGGGTTAGAAAATATCTCACTCCAAAAAGGTTTCATAGAATCAACAACATCTTTAGAGCAAGGAGTCGAAGATTGGTAGTCTAGTAGTATGGGAGTTGATAGCATTATATTTAGTATATAAAATTCTGTTTATTACTAGAAAATCAAATTTAAGAATTCAACAAATGAATGAGATTAATCAAATAAATAATGAACTTGTAAGAAAATCAAGAATTTTATTAGTTGATGATGAGCCTGGTTTAAGAACAGCTGTTAAAACATTTCTAGAAGATGAAGGCTTTGAAATATTTATTGCAGTTGATGGCGAGGATGGTTGGGAAAAAGCTCAAACAATTTTCCCCGATTTGATAATTAGCGATGTTATGATGCCACGAGCTAACGGTTATGATTTATTAGAAAAAATTAGAGCGGATGAAAAATTAGGAGGAACTCCAGTTATTTTTCTAACTGCAAAAGGAATGACCCTAGACAGAACAGAGGGTTATCTTGCAGGAGTTGATGATTATATTTCCAAACCTTTCGATCCCGATGAATTAGCTGCAAGAGTAAAAAATGTAATCAACAGACAAGAACGACTATTAAAAGAGGCGGCACGATTCGCAGATATTGACGTAAGCAAAATGGCAAAACAAATTACTGAAATAAAATCTATGCTCACAGACCAAAACCAGACTAATCCAGAAAATAAAATAAATCTTCCTAGTTTTACTCCTAGAGAAGCAAGTGTGCTTCAACTAGTAGCAGAGGGACTGATGAATAAGGAAATTGCTAGAAAACTTGAAACATCTATTAGAAATGTTGAGAAATATGTAAGTAGACTTTTTATCAAAACAGGTACATCTAGCCGAACAGAATTAGTTCGTTATGCACTTGAAAATCATTTAGTAAAATAAATTATTAAATTTTTTCGAATTCAATTAGTTTTGAAAAATAAAAAGGAGCTTGATTTAATTTCTTTTTAACAACTTTAAATCCTCTTTCTTTAGCAGCATTAATAATACCCTTTTCTTTCAATGTATATGCCCTTGTAGTTTTACTTGGCCCAGGAAATAATTTTCCAATATTTTTTAGAACAGCAAGAACTGGAGTATAAGGGGCAAAGCTAACGATTAGTTTTTCTTTGCTTAAATGGCATAGATGTTGAACCATTTCTTCTGCGACCGGTTGAGGATAATGAATAAATACATCCAAACAAACTACAACATCAAATAATCCTTTTAATTTTTCCAGATCACATACTTCATAACTAATTTTACCTTGACTCAAACCTAATTCATGGATGCGTTTTTTTGTTTCTTTAATCATTTCAGAAGAAATATCGCTCACCTGTAGTTCTTTTATACCGAGTCTTAATAAAGGTATGGAAAGACTTCCTACACCACAGCCTGCATCACAATAACTTTTTTTTGTTAGTTCAGGATAATTTTTGATGCATGAAACTACATCATCTACAGTTTTTTGATGTCCTTTCCTAATATTTTTCTGAACTGCATTAATTTCATCAGATTTGCTATAAATTTTATTCCACCTTTCAAAGCCAGTACCATTAAAGTACTCTCTTACTTCACTTTTTTCGATAATCTTATTTGACGTCATAATATTCTATGAAAATTTATTCTTTTTATACTAACTAACTGGCGCCAAATTAATTGCACGCCATTATAGGAAAGAATTGATTTGTTATTTTGTCAGAATTGAATTCTAAAGATATTTATAAAATTGCTGTCGTAATGGGTAGTGATTCAGATCTAAAAACATTGAAACCAGCCATTGATATTTTAAGAGAATTTGGAATAAAAACTGAAGTTTGTATACTTTCTGCACATCGAACACCTATTGAAATGATGGAATATGCAAAAAATGCAGAATCAGAAAGCATAAAAGTAATAATTGCCGGTGCTGGGGGTGCTGCTCATCTTCCAGGAATGCTGGCATCAATAACTTGCATTCCTGTAATTGGCGTACCAGTAGAGAGTAAGACACTCAAGGGGATTGACTCTCTTTTATCAATCGTTCAAATGCCCGCTGGAATTCCAGTTGCAACAGTTGCAATTAATGGAGGTCAGAATGCTGGATTATTGGCAATAGAGATGATTAGTTTATTTGATGAATCCATAAAGAAAAATTTGAAAGAATTCAGAGAAAATCTACATTCACAGGTAAGAGCTAAAAATAGTAAGTTATCAAATATTGGACCTGACAATTATCTTCAAAATAAATGAACTAATATTTTTCTCTTAGGCCTTGTTAAGAAAGTTTTGTTTTTTAAGGTGGTTAATAATTTTTTCAACGGAATCATTTAAATCTAACGAACCTGTATCAACAACAATTTCGGGATTAAGAGGAGCTTCATATGGACTAGAAATCCCTGTGAATTCCTTAATTTCACCCAAACGAGCTTTCTTATAAAGACCTTTAGTATCCCTATTTTCGCAAACTGTGATATCGGCAGCACAATAAACTTCAATAAAATCCTTAGATCCAATAATTTTTCTCACCTTATCTCTATCGCTAATAAATGGAGAAACAAATGCTGTAATAGTTATTATCCCAGCATTCATAAATAAATTCGCAACTTCGCCAATTCTTCTTATATTTTCTTCTCTATCTTCATCCGAAAAACCAAGATCTTTACATAAACCGTGTCTGATATTATCTCCATCCAACACATAGGTCGAAAAACCATCTAAGTGTAAAACTTCATTTAAAGCGTTGGCCAAAGTACTTTTACCAGAACCAGATAAACCTGTAAACCAGATAACCATACCTTTATGACCTCTCATTTTCTCTAACTTTTCTCTATCGATAGTTAAGTTGTGCCACTTTATATTGGTTGACTTTGTTTGATTTTGTTCTTTCATTTTTACTTCATCAAAATTAAAAACCTATCCTAACCCTTGCTTCATAAATTATGAAATCCCTCTTTACGAAGAAACTCAATTGATTTCGAAACCATATCACCCTGTAACTGGATATTTCTATCAATTAATGTTCCTCCAGTCCCACAGAAAACTTTAATTTTTTTTAGTAATTCTTTTAATAAGATTTCATCCACAGTGCCTAAACCTTTAATTAAAGTTATAGTCTTGCCCTTTTTACCTTTTTTTTGTTTTGAAATATTTATTTTTGATCTTTTATTAAAAGTATCTACCTTAGCTGATTCTTCAGATTTCTTTTCTTGATTATCAAATTCGATCCAATTCTTTTTTCCCATTATTTTCAATATAATCTATAGTTAGTTAATACTTATTCTATAGAAAAAGTGGTAAGTACATTTTCTCGCAAAGATCAAAACTATAAAAATGACGATTTAAATCAACCCTCGAAAGAGGGAAGATTTGGAAAATATGGTGGTCAATATGTTCCTGAAACGCTAATGCCCGCTCTTTTTGAGCTTGAAGACGCTGCACATAATGCATGGAAAGATAAACTTTTTGTAGAAGAATTAAATCATCTACTTAAGACTTATGTAGGAAGAGAAACACCACTTTATGAAGCCAAAAGACTTACTGAACATTACAAAAATAAAAAAGCAACTCCTAAGATATGGCTTAAAAGAGAAGATTTAAATCATACTGGGGCTCACAAAATTAACAATGCTCTTGGACAAGCTTTATTGGCAATAAGAATGGGCAAAAAAAGAATAATTGCGGAAACTGGAGCAGGTCAGCATGGAGTTGCTACTGCTACAGTTTGTGCGAGATTTGGCTTGAAATGTATTATCTACATGGGTGCTGAAGACATAAAAAGGCAATCCCTTAACGTTTTCAGAATGAAACTTTTAGGAGCTGAAGTTAAAGTTGTAAATTCTGGAACTGCAACACTTAAGGATGCTACTAGTGAGGCTATTAGAGATTGGGTTTCTAATGTCGAAACCACACACTACATTTTAGGATCTGTTGCAGGCCCACACCCTTTCCCAAAGATTGTGCGAGATTTTCATGCAGTCATAGGTGAAGAAACTAAAAAACAATGTTTGGAATCATTTGGATCCTTGCCCGATATTTTGCTTGCTTGTGTAGGTGGGGGATCAAATGCAATGGGGCTTTTCCATCCTTTTGTTAAAGAAACTTCTGTACGTCTTATTGGAGTTGAAGCCGCAGGAAGCGGAGTTGATACTGACAAACATGCTGCCACTATTACTAAAGGGTCAGTTGGAATTTTGCATGGATCAATGAGTCTTCTCTTGCAAGATGATAATGGTCAAGTACAAGAAGCTCACTCAATAAGTGCAGGATTAGATTACCCTGGAGTTGGACCTGAACATAGCCATTTAAAAGATATAGGTAGAGCAGAATATGGATCAGTCACAGATCAAGAAGCTTTAGACGCTTTAAAACTTGTTAGTGAACTAGAAGGAATTATACCTGCGCTTGAAACTTCTCATGCCTTTGCTTGGTTAGATAAATTATGCCCTACTCTTGAAAAAGATACTCATATAGTTATCAATTGCTCTGGTAGAGGCGACAAAGATGTTAATACTGTTGCATCTTCATTAGATATTTAATCAATACCTTGGTATAGACGGATCAATATATCTACTCCATCCATCAATACCCTCCTCCAAATTCCATATTTCGCTCACAATATTATTATCCAAGCACCATTGAGAAAAGTTATAACTTCTTATTCCTGCATGACAAGTAACTACAATTTCTCTATCTAATAAACCAGTAAATATTTCTTCAACATATTCAGTTGTGACTTTACTAATTGGTATATGTAAAAATTCTTTTGAGAAACGAGCTATTTCAAGCTCTGACTGTTCTCTTACATCAATCAAAACTGGATCTTCTTTCTCAGAATTAAACCAATCATTGAGACTAGAAGCATTTATAGATTTTGGATTACTTCCCAATTTATAGGATAAATTATTTGTTATTAACAATTTAATAAATTAAGTTGCAGTAGAAAGTTTATTGTTAAAAATAAAAATAAACATTGATGATGAAACTTAGAGTAGTAGTAATAATACTATTATTATCTTTATTACTTTTTTTTGGTTTTAAAAAAGTTTCTGCTAATAAAAATAATGAGCAAAGTACAAATATTGATCAACTAAATATCTTAAGATATATACCTAAAAACAATAAATTATTATTTATTTCGAATTTAAATAGTTTTCATATTTTTAATAATAATGAAAAAGATAAAAATTCAACAAATCAAGATGAATTTGTTTTAATAAAAGACTCTATATTAGATTACTTAGGCATAGATCTAGGCAACAATAAATTAGAAGATATCTATAACAATGAACTTATAATCTCATTTTTTGAAAATAATAAAAAGGTTAAAGATGATATTTTGATTATTTTTAAAATCAAACCAGAAAAAACAATAGACGATTTATTAAATTTGCCTAATAAAATTGATCAAATTGATGAGATAATTTCTATTAATAGAGAAAAAAAAATAAATTTCCTTAACTATATATATCGAACCGAAGATAATTATATAATTGCTTCATCAGATAAAAAATTGATCAAAAATAGTATTAACTCTAGTAATGATTTTAAAGAAAAAAAATTTCAATATGAGGGAGAACTTTTAGGATTCAAAAATCAAAAAAATATATTATTTACAAAAAAATTTGGTGAAAGTATATTTTTTGATAAAGAAATTTTTACTAATCAAAATGAGGATATTGTAGCTACTACATTTGATTTAAAAAATAAACATTTAATTTTAAAATCATATTTAGTAAATAATAAAAAAAATATTGATATTCTTGCTTATGATAAGTTCATAAATAAAGAGAATACTTATAAAGATAATCCTCAAGTTTCAATTTTTACTGAAATTAAGAATTTTGAAAATTATCTAAAACCTTTTATAAATAATTTTGAACAAAGTTTTTTTGAAGATTTTAACCAAAATAAAAATCAAAACATCTTAATTCTCAATTCAAAAAAAGATTGGCTTTTTGCATTTGAAAAAAATACTGAAAATCAATTTGATTTAAGTGCGCTGAAAAAACTAAAAGATTTCAACAAATATACTTTAAAACAAAATAAAGATATTTACTCAATATACTCCAAAGATATTCTTGAAGAAAAAAATGATGCAATAAAACGATTAACTTTTGAAAATATCTATTCAATAGAATCAGGAGGTTTGCAATTCATAAGTAATTTTTTAATAGATAGTCAAAAACTAGAAACAATCTCAAAAAAATTTTTCAACCTAAAAAGTTATAAAAATAAATCTACTTTTCTTTTTGCCAAGGTTTTTATCAAAGATGAAAATTCCAATAAAATTAAATATTTACCTGATTTGGAAGATCTTAATTTTCTCATTAGAAATGTTTTAAAAATATCAAATGAAGAATACATAGAAATCATAAGTCAATCTATTCCAGAAAAAAATCCAATTCTTTATACAGAAACAAGTTTAAAAATACCTTAATAAAGTTATTCAAATAAGTTTCAAAGACAATCATTTGAAATTTTTGTGAAGTTAATAACTTGTGGTTAATTAAAAATTATTTGACTATCTTTAATCTATAAGTATTTGATATTGAATTAAGCAATTGGACAATAAAAAACTAATTTTAAAACCAGGCTTAGAGGGTGTCCCAGTTACTAATTCATCTATCTGTGATATTGACGGTAACAAAGGAAAATTATTGTACAGAGGATACTCCATTGAGGAACTATCCAAAAAAAGCAGTTTTTTAGAAACTGCATACCTATTGATTTGGGGTGAATTACCCACAGCTATTCAACTTAGAGATTTTGAACAAGAAGTTCAGATGCATCGAAGGTTAAGTTTTCGAGTCAGAGATATGATGAAATGTTTCCCTGCGACAGGTCATCCTATGGATGCTCTTCAATCTAGCGCGGCTTCTTTGGGGCTTTTCTATTCGCGCAGGGCAATAGATGATCCTAATTATATCTACAACGCAGTCATAAGGCTAATAGCAAAAATACCCACAATGATTGCTGCGTTTCAACTTATTAGAAAAGGACAAGACCCAATTCAACCTAGAGATGATTTAACTTACTCATCAAATTTTCTTTACATGCTCACTGAAAAAGAACAAGATCCTATAGCTGCAAAAGTTTTTGATAGGTGTTTAATTCTACATGCCGAACATAGTTTAAACGCCAGTACATTTAGCGCTAGAGTTACTGCAAGTACTCTTACAGACCCATATGCTGTCATCGCCTCTGCAGTAGGTACCCTTGCTGGCCCATTGCATGGAGGAGCAAATGAGGATGTGATTGCGATGTTAGAAGAGATTAAAACCCCAGAAAACACTGGGTCTTTTTTAGATAACGCAATAAAAAATAAAAGTAAGATAATGGGCTTCGGCCACAGAGAATATAAAGTCAAAGATCCAAGAGCAATAATTCTTCAAAAACTGGCAGAAGAGCTTTTCATTAGATTTGGAGCAGATGAAATGTATGAAGTTGCTAAATCTCTTGAGGCAGAGGCAATACCAAGACTCGGTCCTAAGGGTATATTCCCTAATGTGGACTTTTATTCTGGTCTTGTTTATAGAAAACTTGGTATTCCTCGTGATTTATTTACTCCAATTTTTGCCATATCTAGAGTGGCTGGTTGGTTAGCTCATTGGAGAGAGCAACTTGGAGCAAATAGAATTTTCAGACCATCGCAAATCTATACTGGTTCAGCACCAAGAGATTGGATCAGCCTAGAAAACAGAGAATAATATTTGCAGCTTTTCATAAAAAACACACATATTGTTTGTGAAGAGTTAATCTATTAAGTAAATAACTTAAAAATTTTGGAATACGGATTAGACCTCGAATATAGTTTTAATGAATTCTTAAAAGGTTTTGGCCTGTCCAGCGAAATCGCTCATATAATTTGGCTCCCCCTTCCTATGCTTTTAGTTTTGGTAGCGGCGGTTGTTGGCGTTTTAGTAACAGTTTGGCTTGAAAGAAAAATATCTGCTGCTGCTCAACAAAGAATAGGTCCCGAATATGCAGGAGCGCTTGGTGTCCTTCAACCTATTGCAGATGGTCTTAAGTTACTTGTCAAAGAGGATATTATTCCTGCTAAAGCGGATGGAATTCTCTTCACTGCAGGACCTATTTTAGTTCTTGTCCCAGTAATTCTGTCCTGGTTAATTGTCCCTTTTGGACAAAACCTCTTGATAAGTAATGTTGGTATTGGAATTTTCTTATGGATCGCTTTAAGCAGTATCCAGCCAATTGGACTTCTTATGAGCGGATATGCATCAAATAATAAATATTCTTTACTAGGAGGTTTAAGAGCAGCAGCTCAATCAATAAGTTACGAAATCCCTCTTGCTTTATCTGTACTAGCTATCGTACTAATGACAAATTCCCTAAGTACTATTGACATTGTCAATCAACAAAGTGGTGCTGGAATCCTCAGTTGGAATATATGGAGACAACCAGTAGGTTTTATAGTCTTTTGGATCTGTGCTCTTGCAGAATGTGAAAGACTTCCATTTGACTTACCCGAAGCGGAAGAAGAATTAGTTGCAGGATATCAAACTGAATATGCAGGAATGAAATTCGCATTGTTCTACCTTGGTAGTTACATTAATTTAATCCTTTCTGCTTTATTGGTATCAATACTTTATTTAGGAGGATGGGGTTTTCCTATTCCAGTTGAATTAATAGCTAAATTTCTAAATTTGCCAATTAATTCACCCTTCATACAAGTTTTCACTGCATCAATAGGAATTGTAATGACTGTATTGAAAGCATATCTTTTAGTTTTCATTGCAATATTATTGCGGTGGACAACTCCTAGAGTAAGAATAGATCAACTATTAGATCTAGGATGGAAGTTTCTTCTTCCAATTTCT
>QCQS01000007.1 GCA_003212115.1 Prochlorococcus sp. AG-455-E15
TGTACCAACTGCAGGAATAAGTTTTGTAATTTGACTTGAATTAATTGGAATTAACATTTTAAAAAATCAATTTTTCAAGTCCGTAAACTAAAGTCTCATAATTACCAATTTTTTTAATAGCCTTTAAAACTCCTGGCATATATGCCTTTCTATCAATAGTGTCATGCTTAATTGTGTAAGTTTCACCTGGAGATCCCATAATTACTAACTGATGAGCGAGTAATCCTGGTAATCGCACAGAGTGTATATTAATTCCTGAATCTCTGAGGCCACCCCGTACACCTTTCAATGACTCAGACTCTTTTACTAAATTCTGATTAAATTTCTTTGGATATTCTTCAATCATTTCTGCAGTTTTTATACACGTTCCACTAGGAGAATCAGCTTTTTGATTATGATGCATCTCTATTAATTCAATATTGTCATAAAACCTTGCAGCTACTGATGCCGCCTGCTGAAGAAGGACCATACCTACTGAAAAATTAGGAATTATTGCACAACCAACAGACGCCTTCTGAGCAAAAACAGACAAATCTTGTATTTGCGAAGGTGTTAGACCTGTAGTTCCTACGACTGGTGATACTCCATATGCAATAGCTGATCTGGTATTTTCATATACAGAATCAGGATGAGTAAAATCAACCAGGACAGGTTTGATGTTTTCATTTCTATAATTTTGACTAACAGAACATAAAGTCCCTTCAAAATCATTTGAAACAAAAACATCACAATTTTCTACATTTAATAATTCCGAAATATTTGATCCATTGTTCTTTTCGTTTATGTCAATTGCTGCAACAAGTTCACAATCTGCAGAATTTAATACAGTATTAACAACTTCACTACCCATTCTGCCTAAAGCTCCGGATACTAGTACTGGTATAGGTTTTTTGGAATTTTCAATCATTTTTTTAAAAAATTTTTTTTTAAAGGTTGTTACACGCTATTTATATTGCACACAATAACGTCTTTTCATTCGTAGGCTGGTAGAAATACTTAAAGAAAATCAATGTTTACGCAGGTCCGCTCAGCAAACCGCAGAGTATCTCCTGTTGAGGATAACAAACACAAAGTTGTAATAAAAGCAGTTTATGTTGTCCTTGAGCCACAATACCAAAATTCCTTAACGGAAGCAGCAAAGTCAATAAATAAGATGAATGGGCCAATAGGTATAGACCTTAGCGGCTATCTTATCGAAGAACTTAGGAATGATAGTAATTTTGAAGATTTTAAAAAAGACATAGCAAATGCAGATATATTCGTTGCATCTCTAATTTTCATTGAAGACCTTGCTCAAAAAGTGGTTGATGCAGTATCTCCATTTAAAGACAAACTTAAAGCATCTATCGTCTTCCCCTCCATGCCAGAGGTAATGAGATTAAACAAGCTAGGTTCATTTAGTATGGCCCAACTTGGTCAATCTAAAAGTATTATTGGAGATTTAATAAAAAAGAAAAAAGAATCTGATGGAGCAAGTTTCCAAGATTCAATGTTGAAGTTATTAAATACTCTACCTTCAATACTTAAATATCTACCTGTAGAAAAAGCACAAGATGCTAGAACATTTATTCTGAGTTTTCAGTACTGGTTAGGTGGTACTACTGAGAACTTAAAAAACTTCTTGTTAATGATTTCTGAAAAGTACGCTGTTTCAGAGTTCATAAAAGATCAAATAGAAGAATTCAAAATTCAAGACCCTGAAACATTCCCAGATCTAGGAATTTGGCATCCTCTTGCTCCTTGTATGTTTGAAAGTCTTAAAGAGTATCAAAATTGGGAAAATAATAGGAAAGATATAAATCCTAAAGATGACAAAACTCCAACAATAGGATTAGTGCTTCAAAGGAGTCATATCGTTACGGGAGATGATGCTCATTACGTTGCTGTTATTCAAGAATTGGAATACAGAGGAGCGAGAGTTCTTCCTATTTTCTGTGGAGGTCTAGATTTTTCTAAACCAGTTAATGAATTTTATTATGATTCGATAAATAAGGATCAACCTATAGTAGATGGAGTTGTATCTCTAACAGGATTTGCACTAGTTGGTGGGCCAGCAAGACAAGATCATCCTAAAGCTATTGAAGCCCTAAAAAGGTTAAACAGACCCTATATGGTTGCACTTCCATTAGTCTTCCAAACAACACAAGAATGGGAAGATAGTGATCTAGGTTTACATCCTGTTCAAGTAGCCCTTCAGATTGCAATTCCTGAGCTTGATGGTGCTATTGAACCTATTATTCTCTCAGGTCGTGATGATGCTACAGGTAAAGCGCATACACTCCAAGATAGAGTTGATGTAATCGCCGAAAGAGCCATTAAATGGTCAACTTTAAGAGTTAAGCAAAGAAAAGACAAAAAATTAGCCATCACAGTATTTAGTTTTCCACCAGACAAAGGAAATGTTGGTACAGCAGCATACTTAAATGTTTTTGGTTCAATATATAGAGTACTCCTTGAAATGAAAGCGAAAGGATATCAAATAGATGAACTTCCAAGTAATTCAAAAGAATTAATGGAAAAAGTAATTAATAACCCTGAAGCAATGGACGGCTCTCCCGAGTTGAATATTGCTCATAAGATGTCAGTAAAAGAATACGAAGAGTTCACACCATATTCACAAAGACTAGAAGAGAACTGGGGTAAACCCCCTGGAAACCTAAATAGTGACGGACAAAATCTTCTTATTTATGGAAAACATTTTGGAAATGTTTTTATAGGTGTTCAACCTACATTTGGTTATGAAGGTGATCCAATGAGGTTACTTTATTCAAGAAGTGCTAGTCCCCATCACGGTTTTGCCGCTTATTACACTTATGTAGAAAAAATCTGGGGAGCTGATGCTGTTCTTCATTTTGGAACTCACGGATCACTTGAATTTATGCCTGGTAAACAGATGGGGATGAGTGAAACATGCTATCCGGATTCTCTCATTGGATCATTACCTAATTTGTATTACTATGCTGCTAATAATCCTTCTGAAGCAACAATCGCGAAAAGAAGAGGTTACGCTTCAACAATTAGCTATTTAACTCCTCCAGCAGAAAATGCAGGACTCTACAAAGGACTTAAAGAACTAAGCGAACTTGTTGGTTCTTATCAACAACTAAGAGAAAATAGTAGGGGTATTCAAATAGTTAATGCAATAGTCGAGACTTCTAAACAATGTAATCTTGACAAGGATGTTGAGCTCCCTTCAAAAGATGTAGAAGATCTTTCAATAGATGAAAGAGATTTATTTGTTGGTAATATCTATAAACAGTTAATGGAAATTGAAAGTAGATTATTACCTTGCGGTCTTCATACTATTGGAGAAGCTCCAACAGCAGAAGAAGCTGTCGCAACACTAGTGAATATTGCATCTTTAGAGAGAGAACAAGAGGGATTAAGATCTCTTCCTGGACTGCTCGCTGAATCTATGGGTCTGACTATTGAACAAATTTATGATGGCAATAATAAAGGTGAACTTAAATTCGTAGAGTTAAATGAAAAAATCATAAGGACAGCAAGAGAGTCTATTTTTGCAATGGTCAACTCCTTAAAAATTGTTGATGGCAGAGTTTATTTAGAAAAATCACTTCTTTCCAAATTGTTTGACTTTCTCAAAGTATTTGGTCTGAATTTACCTACTCCTTGGCTAAGAGTCTGTAACTTGAATGGATTTAATGAAGTTAATCAGAAGGAATTAAATAAATTATTCGATTACTTACTTTTCTGTCTGGAACAGGTCTGTGCTGATAAAGAAATGGATAGCCTTATTAAAGCATTAGATGGAAATTATGTTTTACCTGGACCAGGTGGAGATCCTATAAGAAATCCTGGCGTTTTACCCAGTGGTAAAAATATCCATGCACTTGATCCACAATCAATCCCTACTACAGCAGCAGTAGCTGCTGCAAAATCGGTTGTTGACAAATTAATTGAGAGACAAAAGGAAGAGCAAGGGACCTGGCCTGAAACAATTGCTTGTGTTTTATGGGGTACCGACAATATCAAAACTTATGGAGAATCACTTGCTCAAATCTTATGGTTTGTCGGGGTAAAACCAAAACCAGATTCTGTTGGAAGAATCAACAAATTAGAATTGATCCCTTTAGAAGAATTAGGTAGGCCAAGAATAGACGTGGTCGTTAACTGCTCTGGAGTATTTAGAGATCTATTTATAAATCAGATGGCATTAATAGATCAGGCGGTCAAATTAGCGGCTGAGGCTGATGAACCATTGGAATCTAATTTTGTAAGGAAGCATTCACTAGAACAAGCAGAAAAAGAAGGCACATCAATTAGAGAAGCTTCAGCAAGAGTATTTTCCAATGCAAGTGGAAGCTACAGTTCAAATGTTAATTTAGCTGTAGAAAACTCAACTTGGGAGGAAGAGAATGAATTACAAGAAATGTATTTATCACGTAAAACATATGCTTTTAATGCTGATAATCCAGGAGAGATGAATCAAAAAAGAGATGTATTTGAGTCAGTAATGAAAACAGCAGATGTTACATTTCAAAATCTTGATTCATCAGAGATTTCATTAACAGATGTAAGTCATTATTTTGATTCAGATCCAACAAAATTGATTAAGACACTTAGAGATGACGGGAAAGAACCAAGTAGCTACATAGCAGACACTACCACTTCTAATGCTCAAGTCAGAACACTTGGAGAAACAATCAGATTAGACTCAAGAACAAAACTTTTAAATCCTAAATGGTATGAAGGTATGCTTAAATCTGGTTATGAAGGAGTAAGAGAACTTTCTAACAGACTTAATTACACTCTTGGTTGGAGTGCAACAAGTGGTCAGGTAGATAATTTTGTATATGAAGAAACTAATGAAACTTTTATAAATGATGAAGAGATGAGGAAAAGATTAATGGATCTTAACCCTAATAGTTTCAGAAGAATTGTTGGAACTTTGCTAGAAGTGAATGGTAGAGGGTATTGGGAAACTTCAGATGAAAATATTGAGCAGTTGAAAGAACTATACCAGGAGGTAGAGGATAAAATAGAAGGAGTTAAAGAATAATAAATTTATTATTTCCTGTAAATCCTATCAGCTACTTTAAGAATTTGATAATTTAGTTTCACGTTGTGAACTCTCACCATATCAATATTAAATTGAGAACAAAGACAGCTTACTGCTAGTGTTCCAATATCCCTTTCTTTTGGATTTTTCTCATTCAAAATTTCTCCTATAAACCTTTTCCTTGATGCGCCTATCAAAATTGGCAAATTCCATTTTTTGAATACATCTAAGTTTTTTAAGATTTCCAAATTTTGAACAATATCCTTTGAAAAACCAATTCCAGGATCCACTATTATATTTCTTTCAGATATATTTTTTTCTAAAGCTTTCTTTATTAAATTATCAAGCGAGTACTTAACATCACTCAATACATTCTGGTAATTAGAGAGTTGATTCATATTTTGACTATTACCACGACTATGAGTTATGACGAATGGACATTTGAATTTTGACACAACATCCAAAATTTTTATATCTCTTCTTCCTCCTGTGACATCATTTATCCAATTAGCACCATTTAAAAGAGCTTCGTAAGCCACTTCAGAATTAAATGTATCAATAGAAATTAAAACATCTGGAAATTCAGATTTTATTAATTTTAGATATGGGATCAATCTTTTTATTTCTTCACTAGATCCAACTTCTTCAGCTCCAGGTCTCGTACTTTGAGCACCAAGATCAATAACATCAACACCATTACTTAAGAAATGACTTACTTGATTCAAAACTTTTCTTGAAGAGTTTAATTCCCCGCCATCACTAAATGAATCAGGAGTTAAATTAATAACTCCCATAATTGAAGTTTTTAGGCCCCAGCCTTTTGGCCATGGACTTTTCTTATTGATAATTTGCAATTCTCGCGAAACTAATGGGATCTAATGAAGCCCCTCCAACTAACACCCCATCTATATCACTCATTGACATAATTTCGTCAATATTATTAGGTTTAACAGATCCTCCATATTGAATAATTACATCATCAAAACCTATTAATTTCCGAATCAAAGAACATATCTTATTAGCGTCTTCTGCCTCACATGTTTTACCAGTACCAATAGCCCATATTGGTTCATAGGCAACTATTAAATTAGATGGATCTGTATTTTCTAATCCTTGTTCTACCTGTCTAGTAATAACTCTATCAGCTTCTCCTCTCTCTCTTTGTTCTAATGTTTCTCCTACACAAACTATTGGAGTAAGTCCACTAGATTGAGCAAAAACTGCTCTTTTATTAATTTGTTCATCACTTTCACTAAAATATTTCCTTGGTTCACTATGTCCAACTATTGCATATGAGACACCATGTTCAAGAAGCATTTTTGGAGATATTTCTGCTGTAAATGCTCCTTGATCTTCCCAATGAATATTTTGACTAGAAATTTCTAAATATTCAAAATCAGAATGATCAGAGAAGGTTGAAATAGCTGTAAAAGGTGGAGCAATAATAACTTTACGATCGTCTTTAATGTTTTTTATTAAAGGAATAAACTCTTCTAAATAGGATTTAGCTTCAGCACAAGTCATGTGCATTTTCCAATTACCAGCAATTACAGATTTTCTCAAAATACTATCTCCAAGAAAAATATATTAATACAAAGTGAGTTGAATAAGCTAACTATTCAAAAATTAATTCATTTTTTAGAAATATTACTTTATCTCCCTTGTTTAACTTCCTTCCTCTCCTAGTCTCAATTACACCATTAACCTTAACAGAACCGGACTTAATATAAATTTTTGCTTCGCCACCAGAAGATACCAAATTTTTCCATTTTAAGAATTGATCCAATTTCATTGTTTTTTATACCCAAAGATATTGATAAAGTAGGATAAACATTTAAACATATAATATCTTGAGACTAATACCACCAGTCAGACCATATTCAAATAGGTTTATCAAAGGTTTTATATGCATGCTTATATACGTAGCTTGTTGGCCTTTATTAGCTTATTTAGCTGGAAACTTAATCCCAGCAATTGGGTCAGGTGATCTCTCAAAAGTTTCTAGCATAATAATTAAGTCTTTATTTGTATTTTTAGTTCAGAAAACTGCTCAATTTGGACAGGATGTATTCATAGCAAAACCATCTTTAGAAATTAGTGAAGTGATGAGAGGAAATTTATTTAGCAGAATTCAAAAAATAAAGATGAATTCTGTTGAAAATATTTCAGCAGGGGACATCACATATAGACTTACAGAAGATGCCGACAGGGTAAGCGAAGTTATTTATAAAACAGCTCAAGATACTATTCCATGCACTTTACAGTTGTTAGCGGTAATAATCTACATGTTTTATTTAGACTGGTCACTAACATTATCAACATTTGTTTTAGCACCATTGATTATTCTTTCAGTTAATAGTTTTGGAAGAAGAGTTTTAATAGCATCCGAAAAAAGTCAAGAATCAACAAGTAATTTAGCAGGTTTAATAGGTGAATCTATAAATGGAATGTCCACGATAAGAGCTTTTGCTGCAGAAAATTGGATTGAGAAAAAGTTTTATAAAAGATTAAGTACAAATAAAAAAGCAAAATATAAAACATTAAAACTACTCGCATTTCAACATCCAGTTGTAGGATTTGTTGAAGCATTTGGAATATTAGCAATATTAGGTTTAGGAGCCGCAAGAATAAACCTAGGCCTTCTAACAAGCCAAGAATTTAGTAGTTTTTTTGCAGCAATATTAATGCTTATTGATCCAATAAGCCATGTAAGTACAAATTTTAATGATTATAAACAGGCAGAAGCGTCAATAAAAAGGTTGAAAAACATAAATCAAGAACCTATCGAAGATGATAAAGATAATTTAACAAGGATATCCAATATTGAGGGCAAAATACGTTTCGAGAAAGTAAATTTTGCTTACAAAAAAGATAATCAAGTTCTTAAAAATATCAATTTAGAAATTAAAAGAGGGGAAGTCACAGCATTCGTTGGAGCTTCAGGGGCTGGTAAAAGTACAATGTTAGCTTTGATATTAAAATTCATAACTCCAAATAATGGAAACATTTTTATTGATGATAAAAATCTCAAAATATTAAATATAAAAGACATTAGAAAAAATATTGCATTAGTACAACAACAACCTTTTTTGTTTTCAGGAACGATTCTTGATGTAATAAGAATGGGCAGAAATTTCACCAAAGAAGAAGTTATAGAATCAGCAAAAAAAGCGAACGCTCACAACTTCATTCAAAAGCTTCCTGATAAATATGAAACGAAGATAACTGAAAGAGGATCAAATTTCTCGGGCGGTCAGATCCAGAGGATAGCAATTGCCAGAGCAATACTTGGAAACCCATCAATCCTTCTATTAGATGAGGCCACAAGTGCATTAGATGCAGAATCAGAATCTGAAGTCCAAGAAGGTCTCAATAGAGCGATGAAAAATAGAACAGTTATTGTAATTGCTCATAGATTAGCAACTACTCAAGAGGCAAAAAAAATAGTTGTTTTCGACAAAGGTGAAATTATTGAAGTTGGTAAACATTTTGATTTAATAAATAAACCTGGAATTTATAAAGAATTATGTGAAAAACAATTGATTAAAAAATTATAACCTTATTTTATTTATTAAAAAAGTAAATCCATGAGCGAAAACACAAATGATTCTGCAAATCCAGTTTTAACCTTTGAAGGTAAAAAATATTTAATAAATGAACTTTCTAATGAAATAAAAGAATCTATAAAAGTATTACAAATAGCGGAAACACAACTTAAGATGCACCAAGATACTCTCAAATTACTTTCAATTAGTCGAAACTCTTTAGTTAATCAATTAAGAGAAAAACTAAAAAACTTAGAATAAATTTTTAAAAATTATGGATTTCTTGCAAAGAGTAAGTATTAATTTTATTACATTGCAAAGCTTTGATCGCCTTAATGGCTGCCTTTGCTCCAGGAATAGTTGTGAAAGTTGGAATATTATATTCTAAAGCAGCACGTCTTAAATAAGCATCATCATGAAGAGCCTGTGGGCCAATTGGAGTATTAATTATTAATTGAACAAGTCCCGAACGAATTAGGTCCTCAATATTTGGTCTTCCTTCATGAACTTTTAACACTTCTTCAACTTGAATATCTAAATTCATCAAATACGCAGCCGTACCTTTTGTTGCGATTAATTTAAATCCTAAAATCAAAAGTTCTCTAGCAATTTCGTCAAGATTTTTTTTATCTAAATCATTAGTAGATAAAAAAGCTACTCCTTCGGAAGGAACACCATTACCTGCTGCCAATTCCGACTTGGCATAAGCAATTCCAAAATCTTTAGCTAAACCCATTACTTCTCCAGTAGATCTCATTTCAGGGCCAAGTAATGTATCAGATCCAGGAAATCTTTTAAAAGGCAAAACGGCCTCTTTTACTGCCTGATATTTTGGAGTAAATTCTTCTGTAAAATCAAGATCTTCTAATGTAAAACCTTGCATTAACTGAGTAGCTAATTTTGCAACTGGTTTACCTATAGCTTTTGAAACGAATGGAATTGTCCTGGATGCTCTTGGATTAGCTTCAAGAATAAATAATTTATTTTCTTTAATATTTGTATTTATTACTGCAAATTGCAAATTAATTAAGCCAACAACATTTAACCTTTGTGCAATTAATTTAGTCCAGTTTCTTACATTATCAATTGTAGATGTTGAAAGTGAAATGGAAGGTAGGCAACAAGCCGAATCTCCTGAATGAATTCCTGCAGGTTCCACATGTTCCATTAGGCCAGCAATTACAACCGATCCCTCTGAATCGCATAAAGCATCAACATCTATCTCAATTGCATTATTCAAATATTGATCTAGAAGAATTGGATGATCAGGGGATACCTTAACTGCTTCAGAGATGTATCTCGATAATTCATTCTCATCTTTAACAATTTCCATTGCCCTTCCACCTAAAACATAAGAAGGTCTTACAACCAAAGGGAATCCTATATTTTTTGCTACTATCTCTGCTTCATTTTGATTGCGTGCAATACCGTTTAAAGGTTGTCTAATATTTAATTCTTCTAGTATTTTTGTAAATTCCTCTCTATCTTCTGCTAAATCAATAGATATTGGAGAAGTCCCAAGAATTTTTGATCCAGTTCTAACCCCATCATTAGTTTTAAGCCATTCAAATAAAGATAACGATAATTTCAAAGGAGTTTGACCTCCAAATTGAACAATCAAACCGTAGGGATTTTCAGCCTCTATTATATTGAGCACATCCTCCAAAGTTACAGGCTCAAAATATAAAACATCGCTAGTATCATAATCTGTTGATACAGTTTCAGGGTTACTATTAACCATTATTGTTTTATAACCGTTTTTAGAAGCTTGATATGATGCATGACAGCAACAGTAATCAAATTCTATTCCTTGACCAATTCTGTTTGGACCTCCTCCAAGAATCATAATTTTTTTTGATTTACTATTATCTGAAATCTCGTTATCAAAAATTTGAGAATTAAAATCAATGAAAGATTCTTCGTAAGTTGAATAATGATAGGGAGTTGAGGATGAGAATTCTGCTGAACAAGTATCAACAGTTTTATAAATTGGAATAACGTTAAGTTTCTTTCTATATCTTCTTACCTCAAAAAATTCAGAATTAGTTAACTTTGCTATCTGTTGATCTGAAAAGCCTAATTGTTTAGCATGTAGCATCAAGTCCCTATCAAGAGTATGAAGTTCCTTATCTTTCAAAAATTTATTTTCAAAATTAAAGATATTACGTAATTTTTCGATAAACCATAAATCTATATTTGTAACTTCTTGAATATAGGTATTAGTTTTACCAAGTTGCATAGCCTTTTTAATTAAGAGAATTCTTTCAGATGTAGGATTTCTTAAATTATTTTTAATTTGACTCTCATTTTTAAATTCATCTTTTGAATCACATTCCCATCCAAAAACTCCTACTTCTAATGACCTTAATGCTTTCTGAAATGATTCTTCAAAAGAACGACCTATTGCCATTGACTCACCAACGGATTTCATGGAAGTGCTTAAAGTATTAGAAGAGCCTTTAAACTTTTCAAAGGCAAATCTTGGGATCTTAGTAACTACGTAATCAATTGATGGCTCGAAACATGCAGGTGTTTTTTTTGTAATGTCATTAATAATCTCATCAAGTGTATAACCAACAGATAATAAAGCTGCAATCTTAGCTATGGGGAATCCAGTTGCTTTACTTGCTAAAGCAGAGGATCTACTCACACGGGGATTCATTTCTATGACAATTACCTCGCCATTAGATGGATTTATTGCAAATTGAATATTACTCCCTCCTGTTTCAACTCCTACCTCTCTAATAATTTTCAAAGACAAATCCCTTAATCTCTGGTATTCCTTATCTGTTAAAGTCTGCGCAGGGGCTACAGTAATAGAATCTCCAGTATGGACACCCATTGGGTCTAAATTTTCAATACTGCAAACAATTACTACATTATCCGCAGTGTCTCTCATTACCTCTAGTTCAAACTCTTTCCATCCAATAAGTGATTTTTCAATCAATATTTGATTACTTGGACTTTCCTCTAAACCTGATTTACACAACTCTACAAATTCTTCCAGATTAAAAGCAATTCCACCTCCTACTCCACCTAATGTAAATGCAGGCCTGATAATAAGAGGATAAGAACAAATTATTTTGGATACCTCCATAGCTTCATCCAAATTAGATGCAATACCTGAAGGACAAACATTTACATTAATTTTCTCCATCGATTCTTTAAACAATTTTCTATCTTCAGCTTTATTAATAGCTCTTAAATCAGCACCAATTAATTCAATATTATTTTGCTTTAAAAAATTTGACTCTGATAATTTAACCGCAAGATTCAAAGCGGTTTGCCCCCCCATAGTGGGAAGAATTGCATCAGGTTTTTCTTTTAAAATGATCTGAGAAACAATTTCAGGAGTCAATGGTTCAATATATGTTTTGCTTGCGATCTCAGGATCAGTCATTATTGATGCTGGATTTGAATTTATTAAGACAATTTCATAACCAGCATTTCTTAAAGCTTTGCAAGCTTGAGTACCAGAGTAATCAAATTCGCATGCTTGCCCTATAACAATCGGTCCCGAACCCAGAATAAGAATTTTTTTTAGATCACCTCTTTGAGGCATAATTTAAACCCTTCATTTATCACATGCTACTTATAAATCATCAGATGTTAATCAACTTACTTGAAAAGCAACATTTGTTTCTATAGTATTGGAAGAAATTGATAATTTATGAGCGAACTTCAGCGACTTAAAAATTTGTTGCCTCCAGAGAATGAAAGTTGGGTATTTGTTGAAGCTGCTGCTGCCATAGACCCACCTTTAATAACACTTGAGGAAATCGGTCGTGACGAAGTAGAAATCCAAATAGATTTAGATGAATGGGATAATTTTGCTATTGACCACAGAAATCTATTATTTTGGCATGAAGTTGGAAAAATTCAAAATGACACAATTCCCAGAGATGGGTGGGAAATGGCAGCTCTCGCAATAGGTCTTGGAGGGGCGATAGGAGAGTTGTGGGTACAAGACGGTTTACTTCTATTGCTAGCTCTTGGTCTATCAAGTTTTGCAGGCTATAGATTATATTTAAAAAATAATTCAGAAAAAAAACTTCAAGATGCTATTTATGCAGATGAAAGAGCTATAGATCTTGCTTGTAGATTTGGATACAGCATTCCAAATGCTTATAAAAGTCTAGGAGGAGCATTAAAGGAGTTAATAGATAAGACGCGAAAAAAGAAAAACAGAAGTTTTTTTGAAGATAGATTAGATGCCTTAAGAAAAAGTGCAGAAAAAGCAAGATCAGAATTATCCCAGCAAGAAGGTTCAGAAAAATCAGTTTCAAGCGAAAATGTTTATGGACAATAAAAATTTGGTTTTAATGGCAGCTAAAGCATGTGATGAAAAAAAAGCAAAAGATATAAGACTTATAAAAATTGACAAAGTATCTTTTATAAGTGAATGGATTTTAATTGCAGAAGGATTATCTGATGTACAAGTCAGATCTATAACTAACTCTGTAGAGGGAGAACTTAGACAGAAGGCTAATATTGAACCCATCCGAAAAGAAGGTGTTAACGAAGCAAAATGGGCTTTACTGGATTATGGCAATTTGATAGTAAATATATTTCAACCAGAAATAAGAAAATATTATGACCTTGAATCGTTCTGGAGTAATGGAGATAACCTTATATTTCCATAGTATTTTTTATGAACGAATCTAAGTGTCCTGTCCCTAGAGAGCAACAACCCACAAATGAATTCATAGAATTATCAAAATCTAAAATTTTTTCTTGGCCAAAAACAAAAAGGTCACTAATTCTTACTTTGGTAAAATTCTGGATAGGAGCTTTTGTTCTATTTCTTGTCATCTCTTCAGGAAGTGTATATTTCAAAACATCCCTTTTAAAATATATTCTATTAAGCTTTTTTAGCAGTTTATCAATACCTCTTTTAATTTCAATAAGGTTATATTTAGGTTGGAATCATATATTTAATAGATTGATATCTGAAAAAGTTGAATACGAGGAATCTGGTTGGTATGACGGTCAAGTATGGGAAAAGCCATTGGTTTTGAAAGAAAAAGAATCACTTATTGCCTCAATTGAAGTAAAGCCTATTTTAAAAAATTTAATTCAAATTTTTTCTATTATTTCAGTCTTAGCTTTGTCTGGTATTTTGATTTTTCAATATAGCAATTTCTAAATGAATTCTAATTTCAAAAACCTCTACACTTCTAACAATCCTCCCTTACAAGCAACCTTAATAAGAGGATCAAATATTGAATCGATCCATAAAATTCATGCTGTTATTACTGATAAAAAAGGGAGGGTTTTAATGTGTGCTGGAAATCCAGAATATAAAAGTTTCATAAGGTCAGCACTAAAACCGTTTCAAGCAATACCTTTTGTTAGTAGTGGAGCCGCATCAAAAATAAATAATGAATCAAAATCAATTGCTTTAGCATGCGGGTCACATAGTGGATCAAAAATTCATTCAAGGGAAGCATTCAAAATTTTATGGGAATATGACATTGACATTAATAATCTTAAATGTCCAAAAACCAGAACAAGTCCATTAGAACATAATTGTTCGGGCAAACATGCTGCTTTTTTAGCTACATGCAAAAAAATGAATTGGCCATTAGATAGTTACTTAAAGGGGGATCATCCGCTTCAAATAGAAATATTCAGAATAGTTTCTGAATTACTTGAAATCCCGTCATCTGAAATATTCGCAGAACGTGATGATTGTGGTGCACCCACTCTTTATTTAAAACTATTAGAGATGTCGAGGTTATATTCACTTCTGAGCAGTTCCGAAAATGCAGAATTAGAACAAATCAGTAGAGCTATGACAATAAACCCAACAATGATAAGTGATAACAATAAATTTGATACAGAAATAATTAAAGCTTCTCATGGGAACGTTATAGGTAAAGGTGGAGCCGAGGGAATACAATGTCTATGTAAAGTAAACGAAGGGATAGGTTTAGCTTTAAAAGTAGAAGACGGTTCAAAAAGAGCAAAGCATGCTGTTAGTCTTCACTTACTAAAACAGTTAGAGTGGATATCTGACTTAAGAATTCAAGATATCGAAGATAAGGTGTTTAATTTTTCTGAAGGAGTACGACTTGAAGTTAAAGGTAAAGTAAAATTCCAAGAATCCTAAAAAAGAGGAAAAATAACACTTTCAGATGTATGCTATGTATATGTCGCGGGGTAGAGCAGTCTGGTAGCTCGTCGGGCTCATAACCCGAAGGTCGGAAGTTCAAATCTCCCCCCCGCCACCATTTAAAAGCAGCTTTGAGGCTGCTTTTTTAGTATTTGCAAGAGTTACAGCAATTATAAAAATAAAGAATTAACTTCTTAACTAAAAGAGTTTATTAAAAATTATTTAAGATCTTTTTGGATAGAGAATTTAAAATTAACTCTAACTATTAGGCCAGTAATGATAAAAAGTATTCCAATGTATGAATTTAAAGGTAGGTCCAAAATATTAAATTAATTACTTTACTAAATTTTAACTCACAAATCATACCTATAAAATACGCCAAAAAAAAAAGAATTTTAAAATCTAAATTTTGAACATTTTCATTTTTTATAAGTAATTAAATAAAGTAGAGTAAAATTTATCTAATTCAGAAAAATTATATGCAGAATTTGCTACAGCGTGATTTAGGTTCAAGCATGTTATCACTAGCTGTCATACTAGGTTGGTTAGGTTTGTTTTTTGTATTTTTGAGAGTATTTACAATTTCAATAAAGAGAATCCTTGAAGTAATTTTTAAAAAATCGTAATTATTTAAATTAATAAATAATTCAGGATTAACCACATAAATCTCCAGTCACTAGGTATAATAACCTAAAAATGTCAATTCTAGACAAAACAAAGATAGGTGATTCTGTTCAAATAAACCTAGAACAATCCAAGGATAGGCTTACTAAAGAAGTTTTTGATGCTATAAAAGTTTCTTCGGTGGCTAAGATAAGTGGTTTCAGAATAACAGACGGTAAAGGTATTGGAGTTATATTGCAATTATCTAATGGAAAAGAACAATGGTTTTTTGAGGATGAAATTGATCTTCTCGACGAAAATGGTAATGTAATTATAAAAAACCCTGATACAAAAGAGGATATTAATTTTATATTTGATTTTTTTAAAGGATTAAATTATGAAAATAAAAATAAGATAAGCGAGTTACTTAATCCAATTAACTTTTTTATCTGGGTGGTTGTATCGTTCAAGGATATTTTTTAATTCTTTAAAAAATTTTCTAAAATAAAAATAATCCTAAAATTTATTTAAATATAAAATCTCAGTAATTAAAAATTTTAATGGTACAAAATATTATAGATGTAAGAAATTTATCTAAGTCATTTGATATCTCTTTCAAAGAACCGGGCTTAAAAGGTACAATACAACACTTTTTAAACAGACAAACAAAAAGTTTAAAAGTTATAAAAGAGATAAGTTTTGCAATTAAAGAAGGGGAAATAGTAGGTTTTCTAGGTGCTAATGGGGCTGGCAAAACAACAATATTAAAAATGCTTTGTGGCTTAATTTATCCAAGTGAAGGTTCGATTTTGGTTGCAGGCCACTTACCTTTCAGAAGAAAAGAAAATTTCCTAAAGAATATCACCTTAATAATGGGACAGAAGCAGCAGTTAATTTGGGATCTTCCGCCAATTGAATCATTCTATTTGAATGCATCGATATATGACTTAGATAAGTTTGAAGCTAAAAAGAGAATAAAAAAACTATCTGAAATGCTTGAAATTGATGATGAGCTATTCATACCTGTTAGAAAACTATCACTAGGTCAGCGTATGAAGTCAGAATTACTAGCAGCTTTGATACATGAACCAAATATTCTATTTTTAGACGAGCCTACACTTGGATTAGATATTAATGCACAGAGAAATTTAAGAAAATTCCTTCAAAAATATAATAAGGAAACTAATGCAACGATATGCCTTACCAGTCATTACATGAAAGATATTACATCGCTATGCAAGAGAGTCATATGTGTGCACGAAGGGGCTATATCATATGATGGAAAACTCAACCAACTATTAAAAAGACTATCTCCTGTTAAAGAAATATTAATAGTTTGTCGTTCCGAAAAAGATGCAACGAAATTAGAAAGTTCCGGCTTTACTATTAAAAATAGAATCAATAATGAAATTACTATAAAAATTGAAAATAGCTCTATTACCTCTTCACTAAAGACTATCCTAAATAATTTTGATATTGAAGACCTTTTTATAAATGAACCACCTGTAGATGAAATTATTGGGAAGGTATTAATCAAAAAAGATTATGAAATCTAATTTGATTAACCATAAAATAATCACCTTATTAAAAGTCCAATATTCAAACATGTTGGAATACAGGGTAGAGATTGCATTATGGGCAATTTCAGGGATAATTCCCTTTTTCATGTTAAACATTTGGACAAATAACAATCTTAATGAATCTATAGACATTAGTGATGTAATGCTTTCTAGGTATTTCTTATGTGCTTTTTTTGTAAGACAGTTTTCTGTAGTTTGGGTTGTATTTAGTTTTGAAGAGGATTCTCTTATGGGGAAAGTCTCTCCGTATTTAATCCAACCTTTAAATCCATTTTTCAGGTATTTTGCACAACATCTTGCTGAACAAATAACAAGATTTCCTTTCGCAATAATAATTGCATTTTTCTTTTTTATTTTTAATCCAGAAAGTATATGGATTCCAAATTTAGGTATTTTATTTTTATCGATTGTATCTACTTTCTTATCCTTCTTAATTCAATTTTTAATTCAGTCAATAGTTGCATGTCTATGTTTCTGGACAGAGAGAGCATCATCGATAGAAAGATTGTTATTCATTCCAACTTTATTTCTTTCAGGTCTTTTAGCTCCAGTAGTATCATTTCCCGCATATGTTAAAACTTGGATTTATTTAACTCCTTTTCCATATCTAATTGATTTCCCTGCGAACCTTCTATCAGGTAATGCAACAAATATTAGTGGAGGCTTGAGTATGCAAATTCTATGGATTTTTTTACTTTTCCCATTATTTAAGAAAATCTGGTCTGAAGGAACGAAAAAATATACAGCTATGGGGTCATGAATTTAAGAAAATATCTAAAAGTTTATAAAAAATTCTTGCATACTTCTTTGGCTTCTGAATTGGAGTATAAGACAAATATATTAGTTGATTTAATTACTGCAATTTTAAGTTTAATAGGGAGTATTTTTCTATTATCTATTTTCTTTCAAAACAATGGATATATTGGAGGATGGAAATTTGAACAGGCACTAATAATTCAAGGTATTTACACAATTTTGAATGGAATAACAAATACATGGTTCAATCCTAATCTTACAGAAATAGTTAAACATATAAGAGAAGGAACATTAGACTTCGTACTTTTAAAACCTATTGATAGTCAATTTTTTATTTCATTAAAAAAATTAAATCCATCTGGATTTTTAGAAATATTGCTTGGATTCTTCTTGTTGTTCTTCTGCATAAGAATAAATCAAATAAATGTAAATTTAAGTTTTCTAACCTTATCTTTGATTACGATAAGCTGCTCGATTTGTATTTTATATAGCCTATGGTTTTTTATCTCTACAACCACTATCTGGTTTGTTAAGACTTGGAATGCAATAGAAGTATTAAGATCATTCCTATATATAGGAAGATTTCCTCTAAATTCATTTTCATTTTCATTAAGAATATTTTTTAGTGTTTTCATTCCTATTGCTTTTATAACTACAATTCCTTCTGAAGTTTTTCTAGGACTTTCTCAACTGTGGAAAATATTGCTCGAAGTTATTGTCGCTACAGTATTTCTTATATCTTCAAGAAAGTTCTGGTTATTTGCATTAAAATTCTATTCATCAGCATCTAGCTAATTATTATTTAATAACCTCTCTGCAAAATTCCCAAATTTGCGGTTTACTTTTCAGATTAGAAAGCCTGTATAATTTCTTAAAATTAGTTTTAGATTTTTCAATAGATAAAAGCCTACAGTTATATTCAATTTTATGATTTCTAGATATGATTCCTAATTTCAGGCCAATATCAAAAAGGATAATTATTAAAGTGAGAAAAAAAACTATACCGAAAAATTTGGAAAATGATTTTGAATAATTTTCTTTTTCAGTTTTTAATTCAAACTTCATTACTTAACTATATGCTGTGGGCACTTAATTGCAGCGATAGCAACAGCAGTAACTTTAAAATTTTCTGACTTCTCAATAACCTTTTTAACCTCTAATGGACCAAATTTATTACTTGCATCACTGTAGGAAAGAAGTAAAGATTTATAATTGTCATGACCTAGATCTCTATACTCACAGAAATTATCCCCAACATAATTCAAAAGAGTTAATAAAGTTAATTCAATCATTAAAGCTTTTTTCTGGCAAACTTCTTACGAATGATACTATGCAGGACATTTTTAACAAGTAAGATTACCAAAAACATTTGAAATCATAAATGAAGATTCTTACTAATAAACTCTAAAATTGCAAAATTATTTCAGAATTTTTAAATTCACATACAAGCAAATCATTAAAGCACTATCTGTAGTGTTTAAATAGTGTTTAATCTGCGCTACAGGTAGGGGGTTGCATTTTTTAAGAAATTGGTTTAAAAATAAGGTTCCCCATCACCCGGCCCCACATATGTGAGGCCTTTTTTTTGGTTATTTAAATAAGATCTGTCTAAAAGTATTATTTATAAAACAAATTTTTCATTAACCCTTTTGATAATGAATAAAATTATATTTAATTTTTTTTAACTAATAAAACTGCTTTAGACTTTTCAAACAAAATCATATTGCTATTTTCAATTTATCTATAAAAACTTTTTATGGATTTAATCAATAAACTCATGCCAACTAAAATACTAACTGTTGTGAAAGTTTTCTTAATCAGAATATTCCCACTTAATTTTGACAGGTGCGCTCCAAAATATCCTCCAGTAAAGGAACCAATTATTAAAATTATCAATATATTTGAAGGAACCGATCCTATTCTTGCCAAAAAAACTGCTCCGACAAAATTCCAAAAAATTCCAACCGTAAAAAAAGTCATACTTATAGCTCGAAGAAAATCCATTTCAAAAGTTTTTATTAAAAGTATTGTTACAAGCAGTCCAGTTCCTGAAGAAATAGAACCATTCAAAATCCCTATAAGGAAAATTAAAATTAAAAATCTAATTTTATGAACTAAATTAAGCTTATTTTTACCAGATGATAAACCCAACTCTGGCTTAAGGAATGAGTAAAAAGCCAAAAATATAGATATTATTCCTAAAATTAAGTACAAATATTTTTCTGATATAAATTCAACTATAAAAGACCCTAAAATAACTCCTGGCAATCCAAAAATTAAAATTTGCCAAGCAACACTTATATCATTACCTAAAGATTTGTAATTTCTTAAAGAACCCCCTATTCCTAGTGCTACTGTTGCTAATTTATGACTAGCCAGAGCCTGATAATATGGAACACCAGATAAAATCAATGCTGGTAATTGTAGTAATCCTGCACCTCCTCCAGAAATTGCTGAGAAAGTATTAGAAAAAAATGATATCAAAAAGATATAAATACTTTTAAATAAAGAATGATCAAAATTTCCTAATAATATTGTTAATAAATAAAGCATTAACTATAAATTACCTGTGTTTTAATAATTTAAGATTCTTCTTAGATAAAAAGGCTATAACTTAAAAAGTCTCATCTTATCTTTTTCAATCATACTTTAAAAAAAATTGTTATCATCAAAAAAAATCATCAAGAATATTATGCATAGACAAGATGCAATTTACCTTGATCAGTTTTGTCCCAAGATAAGTAATAAAAATTGGAGAGAATCTCTTAATAAACTTACTACGTATAAGTGTATTTATTGCGGTAAACCCTCAGAATCACTTGACCATCTTCACCCAATGTCAAAGGGGGGTATTAGTAGTACAAGTAATTGCGTGCCATGTTGTTTGTCATGTAATGGGAATAAATCAGACTCAGAAGTTCTTAGTTGGTATAGAAAACAAAATTTTTATGATCCTCGAAGGGCTATGGCGATACGAGCATGGTTAAATGATGATTTGAAACTTGCGTCAGTTCTTTTGAATTACTTAAATTAAAAATGAAATAATAAATTGATTGAGATTCGAAGAATTATTTTTGTGTATGGTTGAATAGAATCTTCATATTTAGTAAAAAATGAATTTTTAAATTAATCTTTTTATTTCTGAATTTATTTTATTACTTCTGAAAAGAGCAATATTAGAATAGTCATCTTTCCACATTATTGGCGAATCTAAAACCTTTCTCTCTGGCGACTTTACGGAAAAAATTAATCCAAATACAAAAAGAATAGTAATCAATATAATTGTCATTACTAATTTGTCTGAAATATTGTTCATTAGCTTAATCTATCTAGAAAAATTTTTGTCAGGTGTAGTTTTTTCATAAATTTCAAGAAAATATGATTTAAAATAACTGACTCCCTCCCTTCCAATCAATCCAATTGAACGTCCACAATTATTTACTACTTGCAATGAAATTTGATTAGCCAAGTCACTTTTTTCAATCCATTTTTTCTGTGGATTATAAGAAAAAGATATAATATTTTCGGTTTTTACAATAGCTGATTTCATTGCCTCATCTTTAGAAAAACCATTTTTAATAGCCTTGCAATATTCCCTAGAGAAATTATTAGTAATCCTATTTTGAAGCAAACTAACACTAGGGTCTGAGGTATCAAAAGCTAAACCTATTGAGGGAGTTAATGAATAAATTATAAATAAAAGAAAACCAAAAATGAATTTTAACAATAGCTATTTATTAATCCTTATAAAGGATATATTAGTTTATTCCAATTATCTTTTCAATTTAATCTGATAAATATTAACAGCAAATTAAATTTCAATTTATTAAAAATTAAAAGTATTGCATTAAGTTCAGCAATAATAGTCAGAGGTTTATTTGACTACTAATATGAACGAATCATTGATGACATTGCTATTTTTTCCTGACTGGACAAATGGACTACCTTCAGACTTTTTAATCCTTCATTTTTTTGTAGGAGCCGTAATTTTCCCATTTAATATGATTCATGCTAAAGCAAGAAAAATTGATAGTCAGAACCCTCAGGAAGCAGCTAATGGGTATAAAAACTCAGACAATACCACATTTTTCGGATACGAGGAAATCAATTAGATTTCCTTAAATTGCTTTAAGGAATTACTTAATTAATGATAATTTCCCTAAATCCAGCTTTAGATCTCAAAATTTTCAGCCCGAGTGAACCTATTGGAATATTGATTATTTTTTTAGGATTAATCTTTACTGGCATGATTTTTTATATTATTTATGCCGTAAGTACCAATAAAGAATCCCTAGAAGATAAGAAAATAAGAACTAAAAAGGAATACTTGCAAAAGGAGAAAATAGGGAAATTATTTCCTAAGAAAAAATAAACTTAATTGTTTTTTTACTGTAAAGATATTTATTTATATTATTAACAATCAAATCAGTAGGATCCAAAAACATAAGTTTTAATTCTCTTAAATCAAACATTTATAAAAACCTTATACTAACGGTTAATTTTTTTTTACGAGGGTTTAGATTTTTAATTGTACTGAAAATTATTTTCATATCATGAAAATAATGTTAAAAATGGAAAAATGATTTGAAATCTTGGAGAATTCCACTAAATATCTATTTCTTGCTAGTGGAGTAAATGATGGAGAAGGTTTTTGGCTTGTGGGAATAAAAAATTGTGATGAAAATATCCTTGAGGATGAAAATCTTTTAGATTGCCATAGAAAAGAACTAATAGGTCATGAATCAGCAAAAGATATTCTTTTAGCTATTAATTTAAACGTAAATAATTTATTAAATGAACTAAGAAAAAAAAATTACTCACTTGAAAGTCCTTCCATGGGAATTTCATTTGATATCCCTTTAGAAATCTTGGAAAATATTTTTGATTTTTGGTTAGATATTTATAAAAATCAAGAAGGCTGGGATGCTTGTCTAGGTCTTCTTAAAGTTAGAAAAAGGATTTCGCTAAAAAACCTAATTGAAAGCGAAAGCTTAAAGGGTAACTCTAAAAAATGGGCTATAAAAATTGAAACTTTACATACCTATGTTCCTTCTTCACTTAGAGTTAATAAATTAAATGATCCAATGTGGGAATAATTTTATCTTTTTATAATCAATATATTTACTTCGTTGGATATTTAAGTAAAAATAAAAAAAATTATAAATATAAAATGAATAAACAATATTCTTTTAGTATCGATCAAATGAACGGAATTGTCGAGGATACATACGCCAAGATAATAAATGAATGTGAAAATTTAAAAAAAAATACTAACTGTCCAAATGAGCAAGTAGTCGCACTTTTAAGTGTAATTGCTTCCAATTACGCCAATTCAACTGAAAAAAGCGAGAATTAAAATGATAAGTTATTTTACTTGGGGCGAATTTGATAAATCCGTAGAACAGATAGCTAATAAATGTAGGTATAAGGATTTTTCTGGAATATATGGAGTTCCTCGTGGTGGATTATGTCTTGCTGTAGCACTAAGCCATAAATTAAA
Organism: Prochlorococcus sp. AG-455-E15; assembly: GCA_003212115.1. Classification (GTDB taxonomy): domain Bacteria; phylum Cyanobacteriota; class Cyanobacteriia; order PCC-6307; family Cyanobiaceae; genus Prochlorococcus_A. The sequence goes on from QCQS01000007.1 coordinate 23,120, forward strand.
AATTGAATTAATTTCAGAACCAATAAAAAATTCCCTAATAGTAGATGATATTTATGAGACTGGTCTTACATTAACGACCCACAAGGATATTGAAGGAGCAATGTTTTTTGTATTATTTAGTAAAATTAAACCTACATGGTGGAATACAGTATTTATATCTAAAAAAAGCCAATGGATAGTTTTCCCATGGGAAAATCCTTTAAATTCAAAAAATGACCGCGAAGAGTACATCAAAAAAAGAGGCTCAAGTTGAGGAAGAAATTATATTTAGCAAATCCATATGGATTTTCAAAACAAACTAAAACTCTCTTACATGAATTTATTGAAATTTTCAATGATTTAAATGTAGAAGTATTTGAACCTTTTGAGAGATCAAAACCATTAATACAAAAAGCAAGTGGATGGGCATATGAGGTTGCTAGAAGTAATTTCCATGATTTAAAAGAATGCGATTGTATATTTGCGATTGTCAATGGAAATCCACCAGATGAAGGTGTGATGATTGAATTGGGTATCGCAATTGCTCTAAAAAAGGAAATCTTTTTATTCAGGGATGATTTTAGAAATTGTTCTGATAGCAATCAATATCCATTAAATCTAATGTTATTTCTTGGACTGCCTAAAGATAATTGGGAAAAATATTATTTTGAATCATTACAAGATATAAAAAGTAATAAAAAAATATTCCTTGAATGGTCAAAAAAATAATTCAATTAAAAATAAATAAACCATAAATCAATGAGTTAAAGTTTTAAGTTTAAATATATCTGTCGAAGTGCTAGAATGGATTTTATTTAGGAAAATTTTGACACAAGTTACAGTTGGAGAGAACGAGGGAATTGAGTCTGCCCTTAGAAGATTTAAAAGACAAGTATCTAAATCAGGAATTTTTGCAGATTTAAAAAGACTTAGACATCACGAAACCCCTATAGAAAAATATAAAAGAAAGTTGCAACAGAGAAGAAAAGCAAGAAGAAGATAATCTAATACAGCTTTTAAAGTTTATTCAAAACTTTAATACTAGTAATTTTTTAGAAAGGTATAAAATAAGAAATTTAATTATTTAAGCTTTTTAAGCTTCTTAACAAGATTTATTCCAACTCCTGATACAGCAAGAAGGTCTTTTTCATCAGCAGCAAT
>QCQS01000008.1 GCA_003212115.1 Prochlorococcus sp. AG-455-E15
TCTACCTTCTTGAGCAGGCTATCTGCTATAAAAGGTCCTTTTTTTAGTGAACGTCCCATGATTATGTAATAGAAATTGAAATAATAAATGAAGTAATCAAGAGTCTCTTCCTCCTCTACTCCTCTTAGAAACGCGACGGCGTCTTCGAACAACTAATTTATTACTTGGCTTGTTCTTTTTACGTGTCTTTAGTCCAAGAGCTGGCTTACCCCATGGAGTAACTGGGCCTGCTCTACCAATTGGTGCTTTTCCCTCTCCTCCTCCATGTGGATGATCACATGGGTTCATTACACTACCTCTTACTTGAGGCCTTCTTCCAAGCCATCTTCTTCTTCCTGCTTTACCTAAGCTAGTATTTCTTATTTCAGAATTACCAACTTCACCAAGAGTTGCATAGCATTCTTTTCTTACAAGTCTTACCTCAGTAGATGGGAGTTTTAAAGCAACATAATCTCCCTCTTTTGCCATGACTTGAGCACTAGCTCCTGCGGATCTAACCATTTGAGCACCCCTACCTGCGTATAACTCAACACAATGAACACTAGATCCTAATGGCATAACAGAAAGCGGCATTGCATTACCATCTTCAATTGGAACACTTTCTCCGGAAATGACATTTTGTCCGACTTTTACTCCTGCTGGAGCGATAATATATCTTTTCTCTCCATCTTCGTAAAATAAAAGTGCCAACCTTGCATTTCTATGAGGATCGTAGTGTATAGCTGCAACTTTAGCGTTGATATTTCTTTTATCTCTTCTAAAGTCGACCAATCTATATTGCCTTTTGTGACCACCTCCACGATGACGACAAGTGATAACTCCACGATTATTCCTGCCTTTAACTCTATGTTTTGAAACTATTAGTGATCTTTCAGGTTTTGTACTTGTGATTTCACTAAAGTCAGTAACTACTCTCTGCCTAGTGCCAGGTGTGTAAGGTTTAAATTTACGTATTGCCATGATTAAAACTCCTTAAGATTCTGGAAATAGTTGGATTTTGTCTCCTTCAGCAAGACGTACAATTGCCTTCTTGACCTGAGAACGTTTACCGGAAAATTTCCCGACTCTTCTTGTTCTCCTAGGAGGATTCATAGTGTTAACTCCTATGACTTTAACACTGAACAAGGCTTCAATAGCTGCCTTTATTTGTGGTTTAGCCGCTCTATGATCTACTTCGAAAGTATATTGGTTAAGATCTAGTGCATTTGTAGCTTTTTCAGTAATAACTGGCTTTCGTATTACATCGGCTAAACGAGAATCGAATAATTTACTCATGATGTATAAACCTCCTGAATTTTATCTATCGCTGATTTACCTATTACCAATTTATTGGCATTGAGAATATCAAATACATTTAATTGATCGGCGGCGATTAATTTTACTTTCTCAATATTATTAATGGATTTTTTTATAATATCGGAAGGGCTATCAAGAATAACCAAAACTTTTTCAGTTTTTTGTATACCTAATCGAGCAAGGCCATCAATGATATCACTTGTTTTAGGCTGCTTTAAAGTAGATCCAAAATCTTCAACAGCCTTCATATCAGATAGTCTGGACATAAGAGCTGTTCTAAGAGCTAATCTACGTTCCTTACGATTCATATCAAGATTGTAAGAACGTGGCTTCGGTCCAAAAATAATTCCGCCACCAGGTCTTAAGGGTGTTCTTATTGATCCTTGACGAGCTCTTCCTGTACCTTTTTGTTTGTATGGCTTTCTACCGCCCCCGCGCACTTCAGATCTTGTCAAAGTTGATGCTGTCCCTTGTCTTTTGTTTGCTAGCTGCCTAAGGACTGCTCTATGGATTAAGTCTGCCGAAGAAGTTTCTTTAGCAACTGCTAATTCAAGAGTAACTTTGCCTGATTTTTTACCATCCCACTTTAAAGTTTCAAGTGTTGTCATGATTTTTCACCTCCTTTTTTGCCTACAACATTATTTGGCTTAATGTTGACAATTGAGCCGGGCTTACCTGGAACAGAACCCTTTACTACAAGCAAATTCTTCTGATCATCAATTTTTAGAACTAACAATCCTTTGGTAGTTATCTGTTTTCCTCCATATCTTCCTGCCATTCTTTTTCCTGGATAAATTCTACCCGGAGTTGTTCCTGCTCCTGTAGATCCTGGTGCTCTATGATTTTTTGAACCATGACTCATAGGACCTCTACTGAAACCATGTCTTTTCTGGTAACCTGCAAAACCTCTACCCATAGATTTGCCACTGATATCAACTTTTTGACCAACCTCAAAGTTTTTTACAGTTATTTGTTTTCCGATTTCATAAGATGAAGTTTCTTCAACCCTATATTCTTTCAAATGCTTTAAAAGTTCTTCACCTGATTTCAATAAGTGTCCCTTTTCAGGTTTGCTTAAATGCTTCTCTTTAGACAAGCCATAACCTATCTGAACGGCGGTATAACCATCCAAAGCAGTTGTTTTCAATTGAGTGACGCGGCACGGACCAGCCTCTATAAGAGTGACTGGTACCGAATTACCTTTATCATCGAAAAGTTGGGACATGCCCAATTTCTTTCCTAAAATTCCGATAGACATAAGACTAAATTAGACTAGCTCGTAATAATTTTTCAATTATCTAAACCCTTAAGTTATTGGGGTGAAGTTAATAAAAAAACAATTAGTAAGGTCGAGACTTATCTGAAATAATAGATAGTTTCTCTCGGGATAAACCCACCTGAGTTTTTTAACGAAACGCTAAAAAATGTGAAATCTTTAGAGGCTCGGCTAGCTTACGAGCTTAAAAATTCACTGAATCACAATTGTACATCATCAAGTACCATAAAATAAAATAAAATAGAAATAAAGGAAAATTTTTATGCCATTACTTCTCTCAGGGAAAAAGTTTCATAACGATTTAAAAACTAACAAATGTCTCGCAATATTTGCTCCTCTTGAAGGTGGTTATGAAACTCGTCTTTTGAGGAGAATGAGGGCCAAAGGCTTTAAAACTTTTATAACTTCAGCAAGAGGGCTTGGAGATCCAGAGGTTTTCTTACTCAAATTGCATGGAGTTAGACCACCTCACCTTGGTCATCAAAGTGTAGGAAGAAACGGAGCGCTTGGGGAAGTTCAACAAGTTATCCCACAAGCTTCTGAGTTATTTAATGAAAATGATAAAAATAAATTACTTTGGTTATTAGAAGGTCAAGTATTATCTCAATCTGAATTAGAGAGCTTAATAGATATTTGCACAAACGATAATAAACTAACAATAGTTGTTGAAATGGGGGGTTCGAGAAAACTTGAATGGAAACCATTAAGTAATTATATTTTGGATGAATTTTAAAGCTAAATTGTTTGATTAAAACCAAGAATAAAAAAGATAAGTGGATTAAGTTAATTTGTGGTGCCAGTAATGAAGATATTGTTGCCATAGAAGATTTATGTGCAATTTATACTGCTGCTGGTGTCGACTACATAGATGTTGCAGCAGAAGAATCTATAGTTTATGCAGCAAAAAAAGGAATCGATTGGGCAAAAAAAGTCTTTAAAAACTCCCCTGGATTAATGATAAGTATTAGTGATGGTAATGATATCCACTTTCGAAAAGCAAAATTTGATCCTTTAAAATGTCCCCCTAGTTGTCCAAGACCATGCGAAAAAGTATGTCCCACCTTTGCAATTGATAATTTCGGAATTAAAGAGAGTAAATGTTATGGATGTGGAAGATGTTTAAATAGTTGTCCTCTAAATCTAATTAGTGAATATGAATATAATTTGTCAAAAAATGATTTAGCATCAACACTTCAAAAAATAAGGCCTAATGCAGTAGAAATTCATACAGAAATCAATCGCCTAGATTCTTTTACAAAAGTTGTAAGTATCCTTAAAAGTTCTGGAATGAAATTAGACAAGATATCTATTAGTTGTGGATTAAATCAATCTTTCAAAAAAGGCCAAGAGCCCGAAGATCTTTTGAAAGCTCTTTGGGAAAGATATGAAATTCTGAATGAGCTAGATATTCCCCTTATATGGCAACTAGATGGAAGGCCAATGTCTGGAGATCTTGCTCCTACAACAAGTAGAGATGCTGTTAAGTTGTTTGAAAAAATTGGTTCAGATCTTCCACCAGGATTAATTCAATTAGCAGGAGGAACAAATGAAAAAACTCATGAATTGTTGAATTCAAACAATCTCCCAGATGGAATAGCATTTGGAAGTGCTGCAAGAAAAATTATGCAGCCCCTTATTGAATTTGCTCACAAAAATAACAAAAAACTCTATGAGTATCCTGAAATAATGGGTTTGGCGATCAAAAAAGCTCAGAAATTTCTAGAGCCATGGAAATCGAGCTCATTCAGTTAATATTTTTATTTTTCAAAACTAGCGCCATGTTTATAAAAAATTTGTATTTTTTGGATAGAAAAATATCTTCTAATGTATTAAAATAGTAATTCAATGGGCCGTCGCCAAGTGGTAAGGCATCGGGTTTTGGTCTCGACATTCCTAGGTTCGAATCCTAGCGGCCCAGTTCTAATATTCAATTGGTGTCTTCTCAAAAAATTTTTCTATTTGATTTTGATGGAGTAATAGTTGATGGAATGCAAGAATATTGGCATAGCTCTTTACTGGCCTGTGAAAGATATTTAAATTCACCCAACATCACTATTGATCAAAAACTTTATCAAGGAGTACCAAATTCTTTCAAAGAAATTAGGCCTTGGGTTAAATATGGTTGGGAAATGATTCTAATTGTTCACGAAATTATAAAAACAGAAAATCCATTAAAAAGTGATAATAAAGATGATTTCATTAATAATTATTATCAAAATTGCCAGAGGATATTAAATGAAAATTCCTGGATAGCAGAAGATATACAAAAAATGTTAGATAAGTCTCGCAAGTACCAAATTGATAAAGATTTTAAATCGTGGGTAAATTTACATAAACCTTTTTTTGAAATTATAAATTTTATGAAAGAATTAAGCAAAAGAGGAATAAAGACTGGAGTTATAACAACTAAAGGTAAAATATTTGCAGAAAAAATTCTTAAACAATTAAATATTTTTCCAGAATTTATTTTTGGCTATGAATCAGGAACAAAAATCAAAATAGCTGAAAAACTTACCCAAACTTATGAAATTATAGGCTTTATAGAAGATAGAAAAAAAACTCTAATCGATATTAAACAAAATTCAGAAACTTCTCACATTCCATGCTTCCTAGCTGATTGGGGATATTTGAAACAATCAGATAAAAATAAGTTAAGTAATGAAATCAAATTATTAAAATTAGGAAACCTTGGAGAATTAGTTGCAATTTGAAGATAATCAGCTAGAGTACAGATGTACTATAGTTTGTATTTATGAAGTTTGGTTTAAATAAAAATTTCCAAATTTAGAATAATTACAAGAACTTTAACCGATAAATCAAACAATGAGCCTTGAAGAAAAGAAAAAAACTGAATCAAAAGAAAAAGACAAGGCATTAAGTCTTGTCTTAGGTCAAATAGAAAGAAATTTTGGGCGAGGTTCAATAATGAGACTTGGTGACGCCTCAAGAATGAAAGTAGAAACAATATCTACTGGAGCGCTCACCTTAGATTTAGCATTAGGAGGAGGCTATCCAAAAGGAAGAGTCGTAGAAGTTTACGGACCAGAAAGTTCAGGAAAAACTACATTAACGCTTCACGCGATTGCGGAAGTCCAAAAAAATGGAGGAGTAGCTGCATTTGTAGATGCTGAGCATGCACTCGATCCAGTTTATGCGGCCTCTTTAGGTGTTGATGTTGCAAATTTGTTAGTTTCACAGCCAGATACTGGTGAAATGGCTCTAGAAATAGTTGACCAACTTATAAGATCGAGTGCGGTAGATCTTGTAGTTGTTGACTCGGTCGCAGCACTAACCCCAAGAGCTGAGATAGAAGGAGAAATGGGAGATCACGTAATTGGAAGCCAAGCAAGGCTAATGAGCCAAGCAATGAGAAAAATAACAGGAAATATTGGCAAATCTGGATGTACGGTAATATTCCTGAATCAATTACGCCTAAAAATTGGTGTTACATACGGCAATCCAGAAACAACCACAGGAGGTAATGCATTAAAATTTTACGCCTCAGTAAGACTTGATATCAGAAGAATTCAAACTCTTAAAAGAGGTACTGAGGAATATGGCATAAGAGCAAAAGTGAAAGTAGCAAAAAACAAAGTTGCACCACCATTTAGAATTGCAGAATTTGATATTCTCTTTGGGAAAGGTATTAGTACAACAGGATGCTTATTAGATTTAGCAGAAGAGACTAATATCATCATAAGGAGAGGTGCTTGGTACAGTTATGAAGGAGAAAATATTGGACAAGGAAGAGATAATACAATTATTTGGCTTGATCAAAACATAGAAATCAGGAATAAAGTAGAATCTATGGTTAAAGAGAAATTAACAGAAGGAACTGAAGTCAGTTCTAATTCAATGAAAGCATTAAATAGCAATCCTCCTAATACAATCGCTGTTAATGATATAAAAACAGTAGCTTAAATTTATAAAGAATCAGCTAAAGTCCACCACCCAGCAGCAGGGCCTATAAATCTCACTACGATCCATAAGATTACTAACCCTCCGATTCCAAACCAACTGGCCTTAATACTTAATTTAATTAGGTTATCTCTCTGATTGATTGTAAAGGGAAGCCATTCAAATAATCTTGGAGACTCATCAATTTTAATTTTAGTATTATTTTTTTTTGGAGGTAAACCAAGTGTTTTACGTCTTTTTGCTTCTCCCATTTTTCTTTAGTTATTTACAAAATCATAACCTAATCAAAAGGTAGCATATAGTTAATTTGTTTTGAGGGTTGAATGTTTCGCAAAAGTAATCTTCCCCAGTTTCTTTTATTTGCTCTTCCATCTAGGATTATTAACTTACCTGAATTTCTTCTTAAAGGAGAAATAGATCTTTCAAGTTTAATTCTAGCTTGAGGAAGAAAGAAGTCTCTAAACCAATCTTGAGAAAGTTTCTTTTTATAAGAGACAGTAATTGCATTAATGGGTTCTGACATATTCGGAATCGGAAGTAAAGGAATGATAATTTGTTCTGGAATTTGAATTAAATAAGAATTCATAATCCACCAGTCAAAACTAGAGCAAAGGATTTCATTTCTACCTAAGGGAATTGTCTGTAGCAATACTCTCTTCCCGTAAATAGAAGCTAATTCTGTAGCAAGATTAGTTTTTAAATCAATATCATCAGACAACACTAAAGTTAAACCCTTTCTAAAAAGTATTAACTTTTTGCATTTGTCCAAGATTGAATTGGTAAAAAGAGGATTATTAGGAAGCAACTGTTTAGAGGGTATATATAAAGAAATCTTTTTCTCTTCAAAATTACTCTTAAAATTAATCACCAAGTCAATATCTAAACTATGCTTTTTAAAATACATTTGAAAAAAATTATCTTTTCTCAATGCTGATAAAAAAACGAATTTATTATTTGAAAAAAATTCCTTAATTTGAAAAAGTTCATCTATTGGCTGCAAATACAAATTCCAATCTAAATTTGTATCGTTTAACTTTACCCAGCATGCCCAACCTTGAGATAATGCTTTGTTGACGCTTAAAAATTTATCAGAAAAAAAAGAATTTTCATGAAAAAAGTTTGACAAGAAACTAATTTCTTTTTCATCTAAATTGATATAACTATTTCCTAAGGTCTTTCTCAAGAGGAATTTATTCTTCAACGAATCATATATTTTTATAAATTTTTGATTGATTAATTCAAATTCTTTAAAATTTTTTGTCCAATCTTTTTTAAGTAAAGAAATCCTAAAATGATTTTTTAAATCCTGTTTTATATCCTCAATTCCTGAATAAACTATTCGATGATTTTTAAGATTACGAGAATTGGGATCATTAAGAAAATTTTGGATAGTTATCAAGTGAACATGATGATTTGCAAAAATAAATTGATCATTTTTCAAAATAAAATTAAAACCTAGATTTTTGAATGAATCAATCTGAAATTGGCTTATAAATTGGATTTTTTCTTTAGATAAAATAAAAGTTGAATCCTCTTCCTTTAAAAATAAAGAAATCAAAATTGGAGATAACCAATCATAGCTGGAGAAAATTTCTGAATTAATTAGATAGGTAGAATCATTTTCAATACATTTGGCAACTATCCTCCCAAAAGAATATATGTGCTTCCAATTAATACTTTGATCTCTCAAAAAATTTTTCAAATATTGATGACTTAAAATTTCAAGCATTTATAATTAATTTAATTTCAAAAACATGCAAAATTTATGAACCTAATATACAAAAAATTGGTATCAATAAAAGAGGGTCTTCAATTAATTAATTTATGAAAATTGGAATAGTAGGATTAGGATTAATTGGTGGTTCTTTAGGATTAAAACTCCAAAGTCTAAATCATACAATTTATGGAATAGCAAATAATGAATTTAATGAAAAAAAAGCTAAGGATAAAAAACTTGCAAATTTTGTTAGCTGTGATCTGAGCTTACTAAAAAAATGTGAGCTAATAATTTTGGCATTACCTATCAAAGATTTGATCAGTCCTTCGCAACAATTAGTAGCATCAATACCTCAGCAAACAATATTAACTGATGTAGGGTCTGTAAAAGAGCCAGTTGTAAATACATGGGAAAATTCACATCCTCTATTTATTGGATCTCATCCAATGGCAGGCACAGAAAAAAAAGGAGTTGATTCAGGTTTTGAAGGTCTTTTTAAAAATGCAAAATGGATTATTACCCCAACTCAAAATAGTGATTTAAATTCAGTCAGAACTATTTCCAAGCTCATAAAATCAATGGATTGTGAAATTTGCCAAGCTTCGCCAAAAGAGCATGATGAAGCAGTATCTCTAATTTCTCATTTGCCTATATTTTTAGCTTCCGCCCTCATAGAAACTGCGCAAACAAAAAATAATCAATCTTTATTAGATCTATCGCAAAAATTAGCTGCTACAGGATTTGCTGACACTTCGAGAGTTGGCGGAGGCAATGAACAACTAGGCCTAGATTTAGCTATTAATAATCAGATTAATGTTTTAAATTCCATAAATCATTTTAAAAATAAGCTGAATATACTGGAATCTCTTATTAAAGAAAAAAATTGGGATTTACTTTCTAAAAAACTTGCTGAAGCAAAAGAAAACAGACAAAATTTTATAAACTAAAATTTTTTATACCTTTCGAAGCTAGAATTTGCCTTGAAACCATTAATGCAGACTGACTAACACCTGCAGTCCCCTCTCCTGGATAAATCGAATCTCCACATAACCATAAACCTTCAAAAGGTGTCCTACTTGATAATCCAAATAAGCCAAAAATATCTGGATTTTGACCAAGCCCGCCTACTATTCCATTAGGTCTTTTTGTCCATTTTTCAAAGCCCAATGGAGTTGCTAATTCTCTATGTAGCCATTTTTCAGGATCAATATCAAACTGACTTTCCAATTCAAGGGATATTTTTTTCATGAAACCATTTTTTTTCTTTAAGTAAGTTTGTTTATCTAGATCAACCCAATCTTTAGTTTTGGTAAAGATACTGGCAATTAAAGTAACCTCACCTTTTGGCGCTCTTCCATCACCATCATCACTAATTGATACAAATAACGAACAAAATTCTTTTGAAACAAATTGATAATGATTGGAGAATGTTTTTTTAATATGTTCCTTTTTTAATGCTGAATAAAAAACTACAGCTCCACTTGGATCAGGTAAATTATTAAGTCGATTTTTATAATTTTTTTTTCTTTCTAAAGGATCTTTCAAATGCTTGAGCAAAGATTGTGGAGGTGCGGTATAAATCACATCTTTTGCTTGATAAATAAATGATTTTTTTTTCGAATTAGCAGATAGTTGCCAACACATATTTACTTCGTCAAAAGTTATAGAATTCACTTCTTGTCCAAAAATTAAATTAACTCCAGTTTTAATTAATGAACTTTCTAATGATTCACTTAAAGACTGCATAGATTTTTTAAGATGCCACAGACCATGTGGCTGTTGACACATCTGAAGAACAGTAGATCCATATAATGCTGCAGTACTATAAACGTCCTCTTGAGAATAAAGTTTTAGTTGAAGATTTAAGAATTTAATCAAGCGCTCATTCTTGGATAATCCACATATCCGCAATAGATCAAAAATAGTAGATTTAAGTAAGATACCTGTGACAAGGTTTGAAGGTACTAGTGCTTTGAGAAGTTGAGAAAAATCCCAAAAATTACTTATTGGTAATACAGGATTATTATTAGCAAATATCCAATTACTTTCATGTATTAGGGTACAAAGATTCCAAAATCTTTGACTCCCAGGAAACTGCATTTCTCGTTCAGCAATCCATTTACTTTTTTCATACCAAATAGGTATAGGATTACCACCATCATTCAAGTCAACAATGCAAGCAGGGTCTAAAATTGTGGCTTCTGGGGATGGAATATCTAAAAAATCAAAAATTCTAGAATGTATTCCTCCCTTCTCTAAACCAGCAACCTGAGTTGCTCCAACATCGAAAGTATAATTCTTTCTTTTAAAAGTACCGGCACATCCTCCGGCTTGAGTATGAGATTCGATTAAAGTCACTGATAAGCCTTGTTTTGATAAAATCGCTGCAGAAGTTAGTCCTGCTATACCGGCGCCTACAACAATAACTTCAGACTTTTTCATTAAAATGCAAAAATTATCTTCTATTGAAATTAACGAAATTTGTGAAGAATTAGGTGAAACCTTTCCAAAAAGTATTGAACAAGTACATGGTGGCGATATTCATAATGCATGGCGAATAGAATTCTCAAACAAAAAGTTATTCCTTAAAAGAAATATTAGAAATAAAAAATTTCTTGAATTTGAGAAATATTGTCTCCAAAATTTGAGAAAATATATTAACCAAGAAAACTTAGTTATTCCTGAAGTTATTGCATATAAAAATATAAAAAATATAGAGATTCTTTTAATTGAATGGATAGATATGCATAACTTTGACCAAAAAAAACTTGGAAAAGGTTTAGGTGAATTGCACTTGAAATCAGCTGAATCTAACCCCAAAATGTTTGGGTTTCCAGTTGAGGGTTTTATCGGAACTACAGATCAGAAAAAAGGCTTGGAAGATAATTGGATAGATTGTTTTTTAAACTTAAGGATAATACCTCAATTATTAAGTCTTAAATCGAGAATTTTAGATAGAGAAATTTTAAATAAAGTTAAAGAAAAAATTAAATTAGAATTGCTTAATCACAAACCAATAAATGCTCTAGTTCATGGTGATTTATGGTCAGGCAATGCAGGAATAGACAAAAATGGAAAGGGGGTTATATTTGACCCTGCATCTTGGTGGGCAGATAATGAAGTAGATATAGCTATGACAAAACTATTTGGAGGTTTTAGAAAAGAATTCTATGAAGAATACCATAGAATTTTTCCTATAAAAGACGGATTTGAAAAAAGAATTATTATTTATAATTTTTATCACATATTGAATCACGCCAATATGTTTGGAGGAGGGTACTTAAACCAAGTTCAAGATTACGTAAAAGCAATTCTTAATATGTAATCTTTGACTACCCTAAATATGTCTTCTTAAGATTTTGTACCTTATCTAGAACAGCTTCACGATTTTCGCTGGTACGAAGATTTTGCCAGCTCCATTGACCGACAACAATAACCCCTAGCAGTTCTAGTAAACCAGGAAGAATTGGGAAAAAGTTTATCGTGTCAATGACAACTTTAATTATTATCTGAGCTATTACGACAACAGCAATTATGCCTGCCGCCTTGCCGTACTTGCCCATTTGAGTCCAATCAACATTACCAAGGGTTTCGTTGACTTTTCCCATAACATCAGAGTACTTCTCTGAAAAACTTTTGGTTTCTGAGCTTGTATCGGAGCCGGAGTCTTGGTTTGACTCTGGAGTGTTATCACTCATGAATTCAGTAAACTTAATATATGAACCAGACAGTATCGGAAAAAACGTCTATTGACTACCTTTTTGTTGTGCAAAATTCCGAACCGAAACATTTTGTATTTCTTTAGAGGCGTTGGTATATATGCTTTCTGAAGATATTTAAACTTAAAATTGATTTATAAAAACTTCACATTATGGTCTAGTTCTAACAAAAACATTAATAAATTAGAGTAATAAGAAAAATTTAAAAGTCTAAAATTTTTATTTAAATTATTATATTTTCATAGTTTATCTCGCAAAAATTAAAGGATTTCAATGTCCAAAGATATAAAATTTAATTTCTTAAACTCTGATGAAGAAGAAAGATATCAAAAACATTTTACCCTCAAGGAAATAGGTTATGAGGGCCAACTAAATCTTAAAAACAGCTCAGTATTATGCATCGGAGCAGGGGGGCTTGGTTCTTCCGTTTTGATTTATCTAGCTGCAGCAGGAATTGGGAGAATTGGAATAGTTGATAACGATCAAGTTGAAAAGTCTAATCTCCAGAGACAGATAATTCATGAAACAAATACTATTGGCAATCTTAAAATTGATTCTGCCCGGGAAAGAATTAAAAAATTCAATCCTAATTGTGAAATATTAACCTTTTCAGAAAGAATAAATCCTAAAAATGCTCTTGAATTAATAGAGGATTTTGATGTTATTTGTGATTGCTCGGACAACTTTGGCACAAGATATTTAATCAATGATTCATGCCTCATATTAAATAAACCCTTAGTCTATGGAAGTGTACAAGGCTTTGAAGGGCAAGTGAGTGTTTTCAATTTATATAAAAATAGTCCTAATTTAAGAGACTTACTTCCAGAATCACCTTCAAAAAATGCTGCCCCAAGTTGTGCAGAACACGGGGTTGTGGGCGTTTCAACAGGTTTAATAGGAATTCTTCAGGTTAATGAGATTATCAAAATCATTTTAAAAAAAGGTGAAATTTTAGATGGGAAAATATTAATTTTTGATCTATTGAATATGAATATGAAAAAATTACATCTAAAAAGTGAAAAGTTAAATAAACCAATAAAAAATCTGTATCAGTATGAGGTTTTTTATAATAACGATGAATATTGTGAGAAAAACGACGAAATTAGCAGTATAAATGCTAATGACTTTAATAGTTTATACAAAGAAAAACCCAACAAAATTCTTTTAATTGATGTTAGAGAAAATGAAGAATTTTCTTCATCTGCAATAGAAGGATCTATCTCAATTCCCTTAAGTCATTTGAACCACGAATCTGACTTAAAATTTATTCAAAAAGAAAGTTTAAATAAAGAGGTTTTCACTATTTGTAAATCGGGGAAACGTTCTGAAAAAGCTTCAAGAATCTTGTCTAAATTCAAAATTCAGTCAAAGTCTATTGAAGGTGGCATTGAAAAAGTAAAAAAAATATTGTGCAATTAATTTTTAAGAATAGTTAGTAATCTACTCCTCTTTTCAAGTCAACTCCCACGTTTGCATAATGCTTATGACAAACCATTTCAGAGTAAACATCAGCTAGTTCAAAGTATGAAGGTTCATTTTTACACCTCCCGGTAATCACAACTTCTGTATCTGCTGGTTTTTTTAAAAGCGTTTGATGTATTGATTCCACAGGTAGCAATTCTAAATCAACAGTTGGATTCAATTCATCTAAAATGATTGTTTTGTACAAACCAGACAAAATAGCAGCTTTAGCAATTTCCCATGCTCTTTCAGCCTCAACATAATCAATTGGTTGTTGCTGACCTCTCCATACGATGGCATCTCTGCCTGAACGCAAATGATCTACTAAATGAGGGTAACTTTCTCTCAAAGCTTCTATAGCAGCATCTTCGGTATATCCATTACCACCTTTTAACCACTGTAATATTAAAACTCTATGACTTTTATCTTGAGATATTCCTTTACCGATAGCTTGAAGAGCCTTACCTAGTGCACTTGTGGATTTACCCTTTCCTTCACCTGTATAAATCTCAATTCCACCATTAGAACTACTGTGTCTAGTTAGTTCTGATAAATCTCCTATAAAACGTGGTCTCATTTCTGAATGGAGTTGAGATATTCTTACCAAAGAGGGCGGGGCTGCCCTTCCAGTAATAATTATTTCTAATCCATCTGGACGATTTTGAAGAGAATCAACTACTTCATTGATATCAAGCATTCCTAAATCAAGAACTGGATTCAACTCATCGAGTACAACCACAGAATAAAGAGAACTAGCAATTGCTCCTTTAGCAATATTCCAACCTCTTTCAGCCTCACCAACATCAAACTTTGTCACTTGGTCAGCCGTAAAGAATTCGGATCTCCCTGTTCTTACATGGTCAATTAAATGTGGAAACCCTCTTTGTAAAGCCTCTATAGCTGAATCCTCGTCATATGACCTCTCAGGGCCTTTTAAAAATCTTAGAAGTAAAACTCTTGACTGTCTTTTTTCGCATATTCCTAGTCCTATTGTCCTTAGAACTACTCCCAATGCAGCCTGACTTTTTCCCTTACCTTCTCCATCATAAATATGCAATTGACCTTTTGATCTCTCTTGACTGTCATTTGCTGTGACAATTCCAATTCCTCTATTTCTACTCGTATTCGTCAATTGAACAAAATTAATAAATTTAATCTAAGATATAGATAATAATATTATTAAAGATTTAATAATAAATTCAACCTATTCATAGGTAATTTGAATTTTAAAGTAATTAGCATGTTCAATCAACTAGAAATTCTCTCTGATGAACAAAGTGAAAAGCTTTATAGAATTAGAAAATACATTAAGAATCTAGAAAGTGTTTGTATTGCTTATTCTGGAGGAGTTGACAGTACATTAGTAGCATCATTAGCATTCGAGCAATTAGGTAGCAAAGCAATTGCTATAACTGGTATTTCTCCTGCATTAGCCAATACTCTTCGTGAAGAAGCAAGAAGGCAAGCAAAATGGATTGGAGTAAATCATTTAGAAATTAAAACATCAGAATTAGACCAATCAAGTTATAGTGCAAATCCTAAAGATAGGTGCTTTGCATGCAAAAAAGAGCTTCACAAACATACAACCTATCTTTCAACAAAACTAAATTACAAGGTTGTTTTAGATGGAGTAAATCTGGATGATCTTAAAGACTACAGACCAGGTATACAAGCCTCAAAACAAGCAGGAGTTATCTCACCCCTTGCAAAATTCAAAATTTCAAAAAAAGACATTAGGGATATATCAAAAGCATTGGGTTTTCCTTGGTGGGACAAACCTGCTCAACCTTGCTTATCATCAAGATTTCCTTATGGCCATGAAATAACAAGTGAGAGGCTAAAAATGGTTGAGAAAGCAGAAGAATATCTTAAAAAATGTGGCTTATCGGAGGTTAGAGTTAGATGCCAAGGCTCAACTGCAAGAATAGAAATTCCCAAAGATGAATTAAAGCATTTTTTTAACAAATATAATTTAAGTGAGTTAATTCAATATTTTTCTAATTTGGGATTTAATTGCACAAGTTTAGATCTTGAAGGACTAGTAAGCGGGAAATTAAATAGGTAAATATTGTCAAAGGACCGTTCTGATCTGTTTAGGGACTTCTGAAGGTGGATTTCGCTCAATAACACGCAAAGAATGTTCTTTAGCCATTAAAGATTCAATTAAATATTGACTAGCTAGTTCAGGCATCATATTTTGACCACATGTAAAAATATCGACTGCAGAGTAATTAGACTCAGGCCAAGTGTGTATTGAAATATGAGATTCAGCAAGTAATGCAATTGCTGTAACCCCTTGCGGCTCAAATTTATTACTTATCAAATTGAGAACTGTTGCATTTGCCAATTTGGCAGCTTTGTTTAAAGTACAGCGCAAAAAGGATTCGTCATTTAACTTTTCGCAATCGCATCTGTAAAGTTCCAACAAAAGGTGTTTACTTTGATGATTTAATTTATGATCATCTTGAAACGAACTTAAAATTTGATTTTTTTTGGGGATCTCCATTCAATAAATTTATATGAATTTAAGATTAGCTAAAAATTATGTCTTTTTGAATTATAAGTGAATCATTTGTGAAGAGCCTAATAAAGACTGATTAAATTTATCTAGATGCGTCGCACTTATGAAACATTGACTATCTTTACCAACAGAATTTAATAACAAATTTTGTCTGGTTAAATCTAATTCGGCTAAGACATCATCCAATATAAGTATTGGAGGGACATTTAATGTTTTAGTTAATAAATCTAGTTCAGCCATCTTCAAAGCCAAGATAAAAGTCCTTTGCTGTCCTGATGAACCATATTTTCTAACTGAAACATTATTAATAAGGAACTCAACATCATCACGATGAGGTCCAAAATTACATTTACCAGTCAATGCTTCTATTGAACGCTGATTTAATAGTTGTTCTGCTATTTTTTTGCTAATAATTTCTTCTTCTTCTTCTTCTGGACTTATATTCTGTATCCCCGAAAGATAATTTATGCTTATTTGCTCTTTAGATTTACTTAAATAATTATGCCAATATTCAACATATGGTTTTATTTTTAATAAAGCTCTTCTTCTTCGCCTAAAAATTCTTGTACTTATTATTGACATTTGAATATCAAAACTGTCAACAATATCGGTGGATTGAGTTTTTAAGAAACTTTCTGATCGCCAAAAATGACTTCTTTGTTTTAAAAGCCTGTTAAATCTACTTATCAGTTCAAAATATACTGGTTCTAGCTGAGATACTACTTTATCAATCCATGTTCTTCGATAACTGGGTTCACTTCTAACAATATCTATATCATTAGAACAGAAACATACACTCCGTATATAATTCTTTATTTCACTCTGTCTTTTTAAGATTGATTCATTGACATAAATTCTTTTAGGGCCTTTTCGGAATAAATTTAACTTTAAATCATCTTTAAAATTTATCTGTCCTATAACTACAGCCATATCACTATCATTCTCTATTAAATCTTTATCGCTTAGTGCTCTATTAGATTTTAATTGACTTAAAAATTCAACCGACTCAAGTAAATTTGACTTGCCAATACCATTACAGCCAAGAACAATTGCTCTTTGCTCTTTTAAATCAATTTCAAAACTTTTATGGTTCCGAAAATTTTTAATTTTTAATTTATTTAAAAAAATTTTTTTGTGCATTCATTAATTAAATTAGCTAAGTTTAAATTATTTAGATTTTCTTTAAAGAAATTGAAAAATTAAAGGGCATGTAGCTCAGTTGGATAGAGCATCAGATTCCGGTTCTGAGAGTCGGGGGTTCGAATCCCTCCATGCTCGTAAAATATTTTTAAAGTTTATATCCCATTACCCTTATTCCATTTGGATCTAGTATAAATCCATTTTCCTCTAAACTTATAAATGAAGATACTGGAGCCTGTACAGAAATACTGCATCCAGGCATTTCTCTATTTATTTTCTCAAGGGTTACTTTAAGCAGTATTGAGTAATAAAGTTGCTGATTATTATCTGGCCATGCACTTAAATTCCACAAGTTAGCATTCAATCCTCTGTCGGACGTAACCCTTACAAAGCCATATAATTTATCTTTTAATTCATTCTGTATGGTAAAAAAGAAATTACTTTTCTGAATAGCCTCAGAAAGAGGTTTTATTGGAAATGTCTCACAACCACAATTAGCTAAAAGTTTGTTAACTTCTTTAGCTAATGGGATTTGAGAAGAGTTAACAAAATAACCTTCTGGAAGAACAAGGTTTTTTTTAGAAAAATATTGCAATTATCAACCTGTATTTCTCATGCCAGCTGCTATTCCATTTATGGTTAAAAGTGCGCCCCTCAATAGTTCACTTCTGCTGTAAGCTCTTGTAGATTCATCTTTATCTATCATAAATTCGCTTATTGGGGGTTGTCTGGTCTGATCTCTTAGTCTTCTCAGAAGTGAAACCTGCAAAAACCCTAATGGAATAATTGTCTTATTTCTCAAGCTTACTGATGATTTCAAGTCTCTATCAGATTCTAAGAGCTTATTTTTACCAGTAATTTCAAGTATTAAAGATTTTGTAAGATTATATTCTTTAGAAATTACTTCAAAAATATCATCAAAAGACTCTTTATTTTCTTTACTGCCAAGAGTATCAACATAATATCTAGCGACTTCCAAATCCACCTTAGATAATGTCATTTCTACCTTAGATATGAGCATTCTAAAAAATGGCCATCTTTGATGCAAAACTCCTAATAATTCAATTTGTTGTGGATCTGAATTTAATTCAGATGACAATGCAGTACCTACTCCAAACCAACTTGGCAAAAGAAATCTACTTTGTGTCCAACCAAATACCCATGGAATAGCTCTCAAACTTGATAAATCTTTTGCACCTTTTTTTCTTCTAGCAGGCCTACTAGATATCTGTAATTTACTAATTTCCTCTATTGGAGTTACTTCTTGAAAGAAATTTAACAAATCAGGATTCTCATGTACTAATTTTCTGTAATGAGACCTTGATGTTTCTGCCAGCCTAGACATTAATTGATTCCATTCTGGAGTAGCGTCAAGTCTATTATTGACCAAACTATTTTGAATTACCGCTGTAGTAACAGTCTCAAGATTGTACAAAGCCAGTTCGGGAAGACTATATTTAGATGCTAAAACTTCACCTTGTTCAGTTATTTTTATTCGCCCTTTTAAAGTGCCGCTTGGTTGAGCCAATATTGCCTGATAGGCTGGTCCTCCTCCTCTCCCTACAGAACCACCTCTTCCATGAAAAAGTCTTAGCAATATGTTATTTCTACTTGCGAGATTTTGAAGAGCTATTTGGGCTCTATGAATTTCCCAATTACTAGAAACAAACCCGGAATCTTTATTGCTATCAGAATATCCAAGCATTAATTCTTGCAGAGGTTTAAAAGTTTCTCCTACTTTTGGCAATAATGATTTATAGAAATCTAATTTAAACAACTTTTCCATGACTTCTGGTGCCCTTTTAAGGTCTTCCACAGTTTCAAAAAGAGGAACAACTAATAATTTTGACTTTTGTGAATTTTGATCAAGAAGTCCCATTTCTTTTGCCAGCAAGAGAACTTCAAGCAAATCAGATGCACTATGACTCATTGAAATTACATAAGAATGGCAGATGCGACTTCCAAATTCTTGCTGTAGTCTCTTAACCATTTTAAAAACTGAAAAGGTTTCTTCTGTAGTTTTTGTCCAGTCAACGTCAGATGGAATTAAAGGTCTTTTTGTATTTAATTCGTCTATAAGCCATTCAATTTTCTGTTCCTCAGACATTTGGTCATATCGAACAGATAAATCAAGATAATTTGTAAGTTCTTGTATGGCATCACTATGCCTTGTACTCTCTTGACGAATATCTAAACTTGCCAAAGAAAATCCAAAAATATGTACTTGAGTAAGTAAGGTGTTTACAGACTCACAAGTTAAATCTGTACTAATCAAACTATTTTTAATTAGCTCTAGATCATAAGTAAATTCTTTTACTGATTTGTAATATAAGTTATCAACTTTATCTAGATTTTTGTTATCTAGTTCTCCCTCCAAGGCAGATTTCCATCCACTATCAGCTAATAAATTATTTCTTTCTTGTGTTAGCCTTAATTTCTCTAAAATATAACTTAATTTCAATCTGTAGGGTTCTGATCTATACCTTGTAGCTCTAGCTTCATAGATTTCAGGGAACTTAACCCTGTCAGTTTCCAGCGACTCTAATAGAGAGGAACTGACTTGACTCCATTGCATCGAGACGCTTAATTGATCTCTAAGATTAGACGTCGCAATAATATATCTTTCCAACATCAACTGCCTTTGGTAGCAAGCAGTTCTCCATGTTATCTCAGGAGTGACCGATGGATTACCGTCCCTATCGGAGCCTACCCAAGAACCAAAGTTACAAAAAGATTCAGAGGGCATCTGAACATCTGGGTAATTTTCGGTAAGTGCTTCAGCGATTCTGCCCCTTAATTGAGGCATCGCATTAAATAGAACTTGCTGAAAATAATGCAAAGCATAATCAACCTCGTCTAAAACTGAAGGTTTAAATTGGTGCAATTCATCTGTTCTCCACCAAAGTCTAACTTCCTCTTTTAATTGGGTTTTTAGAGAATTTTTTTCTTCTTTTGTTAGAAATTGCTCAATCTGTATTTTTTTTAACAAATTTGCTACTCTTGTTTGCTTATGTCTAATCGTATGTCTTACTATCTCCGTCGGATGTGCAGTAAAAACTAAACGAATATCCATTTCCTGCAATATCTCCTCTAATTTTCCTGGTGGTACATTTAATTTCCTCAGCCTGTAAAATAATTCTCTAAAAGTTACTGGAGCATTTTGCCTAGCCAATGCTGGGGCAAAAGGATCAAGATTGTCGGGCGATTTTTGAACATCCTTATTGGTAAAGCTTTGTATATATCTATCTTCCTCAACTCTTTGTTCCAAAATATTAACGAGTTGAAAATACAATGAAAATGCCCTTGCTGCTGCTATGGATTCTGCTAAATCCATTGAATTTACGATATCAACTATTTCATTCTTAAAAGTTTTTGAACTATCGCCATCAATTTGTTTTGAATAACTTAATTCTTTAAGCTGTATCAATCTCTCTGCTTGATCATCAGGGCATTCTTCTCTGAGCACAGATTCCCATAGATCTTCAATTAGAAGACGATTTTTATCAAGTGGGTCATTATTACTTATCAGATCCACGTTATTATTTTTTATCTGTCGAAAAGATTCCATATAGTCATTATGTCATAAGTGAAAATGTTCAGATAAAGTATTATTTAAATAATCAAACATTCTTGGACTCACTCCTAATCATATCTTCAATAGAAATTTTCATTATCTGCTCAATAGAAAGACCTTTTTCATATTGATTTATCCATTTCATAGATTGATTTCCTTCTTCAAGCACTTCATAGATAGGATCTAAAAGATGTCTCATGCCAAAATCTTCTGCTGTGGATGATAACTCTGATAATAAGGTTTGAATCCATTCTCTACAAATAACTTTTTTCCCATCTTGCCAGTTAATTAACTCTGAATTCAGACTATCTTTAGCAGCATTTATTTCATTTTGATCACATATTTCTGATAATTCATCCATAGAAAAAATACTGGCATTTAAAGGATCTAAGGTATTTATATTTTCAAAAAGATTTAAAATCCTTAGTTCTATCATGGCCGTTATCCCTAAAAGCAGATTAATATCATGGACAAAATCACAAATTCTTAATTCCAAACGATCAAGAATTAATGGTCTTTGGGGACCATTTGGTCGGATTGAAGACCAAAAATGCCTAATGTTTTGCATATTTTTATTAGATATATTTTCCTCTATCCAATCGATATAAGAATTATGATTTACAAAGAAAGGAACCTTACTAGGTGTTTTAGGAAACTGGATCCATCTCTGAGAGTGATTATCAGTAATTTTATTATTTAAGAAAGGTGAACTAGCACTTAAGGACAGATATAAAGAAGCCTCTGATCTTATAAGTCTAATAGCTGTAAAAAGCTTATCTAAATTATCTATGCCTATGTTTATATGCACACTTGAAGTTGCGATAGATATGCCATAATTGTCCTGAATAAATTGATGATAAACGTTGTCAATATCAGATCTTTGAAATTGACTATCGTGTTTAAAACAAAGAGTGGATGAAGGAATAATTGTTAAATTCTTATTATTTAACCACTTTCTTAATTTTTTTCTTGGATTTATTAACTTCTCATATAAAAACTTGTAGTCTTTTTCAGGTGTTGTTATGTATTCAACATTTCTGTTATCTGGCTCTTTTACAAAATCTGAAAATTGTTTCTCGATATCAGCTGAAACACCAATATGAGAATCACAAGAACCAGTAAACAGTTCAACCTCAAAACCTTTATAAAGTTTATCTTTACTCATTTATTTACCAAACAGGCTAAAGCTTTTAATATCCCCTTTGCTTTATTTATTGTCTCTTGGTATTCATTTTCAGGAGAAGAATCTGCAACTATTCCAGCTCCTGCTTGCACTGAAACATCATATTTCCCATTTCTTGAGGGTTTAACTATCATAGTTCTTATAGTAATTGCCGTATTTAATGCACCATTAATATCAATAGATCCGTAAACACCCGCATAAGGTCCTCTAGCATCTTTTTCAAAGAGCTTAATCAATTGCATAGCTCTTATTTTTGGGGCACCAGTTACTGTCCCAGCGGGAAAAGATGCTTTTAGTAAATCCCATACATCAGCATTCTTTTGTAAGATTCCCTCAACTTCACTAACTATATGCATAACGTGTGAATATTTCTCAATAACCATTAAATCCTTGACCTTCACAGAACCAATATCACAAACTCTTCCAAGATCATTTCTTCCAAGATCAATAAGCATTACATGCTCAGCTATCTCTTTAGGATCTTTTAATAAATCCTGTTCTAATTCCAAGTCTTGTTGACTATCAACACCTCTAGGTCTTGTGCCAGCTATT
>QCQS01000009.1 GCA_003212115.1 Prochlorococcus sp. AG-455-E15
TTAAATTTATCATTTTCTATTTTTGAATAATTAGATTTCATGAAAGTATTACCTGGTAAAACAACTTTAAATTGGTCAGAGTGCAAATCTTATGAGGATATATTGTTTCACAAATCAGATGAGGGAATTGCGAGAATTGCAATTAATCGGCCTGAAAAAAGAAATGCATTTAGACCACAAACTATAGATGAACTCATTGACGCATTTGATATCGTAAGAAATGATGAAACTATTGGCGTAGTTCTCTTTACAGGTGCTGGACCTGATAAGAAAGGCATTTATTCTTTTTGCTCTGGAGGTGATCAGAGTGTAAGGGGTAAAAATGGGTATAAAAACGATGAAGGGAAGCAGAGATTAAATGTACTTGAACTTCAAAGATTAATAAGAAGTTTGCCTAAAGTGGTTATTGCCTTAGTCCCCGGGTTTGCAATTGGAGGAGGACAGGTACTTCATTTAATTTGTGATCTCAGTATCGCCTCTGAAAATGCAATATTTGGTCAAACAGGCCCAAGAGTTGGTAGTTTTGATGCCGGTTTTGGATCCAGTTATTTAGCAAGGCTTGTTGGTCAAAGAAAAGCAAAAGAAATTTGGTTTTTATGTAGAAAATATAATTCCAAGGAAGCTCTTGAGATGGGCTTGATAAATGCAATTACAAAGATTGAAGAATTAGAAGCTGAGGGTGTAATCTGGGCAAGAGAGATTTTACGAAATAGTCCAACTGCTATTCGTATTCTTAAAGCTTCATTCAACGCGGAGAATGATGGGATTGCGGGTATTCAGGAATTATCTGGATATGCAACTCAATTATTCTATTCGACTGAAGAAGCCCAAGAAGGTAGAGATGCCTTTCTTGAAAAGCGTCCACCAGACTTCTCTGACTATAAGTGGACATCCTAGTTTATTTTTCAAAAGAACTTTTTTAAATAATTATCAATGAGAATTCTTCTTGCAGCTGCTGAATGTGCTCCAATGATCAAAGTTGGAGGTATGGGAGATGTGGTTGGTTCTTTGCCTCCATCTTTGATAAAACTTGGTCACGATGTAAGGGTAATAATTCCAGGATATGGAAAATTGTGGAGTCTTTTAGAGGTTTCGAATGAACCAGTCTTTAGAGCAAATACAATGGGTACTGATTTTGCCGTATATGAAGCAAAACATCCCATTCATAATTATGTGATTTATCTAGTGGGTCATCCAACATTTGACTCTGACCAAATATACGGAGGCGAAAATGAGGATTGGCGCTTTACATTTTTTGCTAGTGCCACTGCAGAATTTGCCTGGAATTGTTGGAAACCTCAAGTTCTCCATTGCCATGATTGGCACACTGGAATGATTCCTGTATGGATGCATCAGGACCCCGAAATTAGTACTGTCTTCACAATTCATAATTTAAAATATCAAGGCCCTTGGAGGTGGAAACTTGAAAAAATGACTTGGTGTCCTTGGTATATGCACGGAGACCACACAATGGCTGCGGCAATGTTATATGCAGATAGGGTTAATGCTGTTTCTCCGACTTATGCAGATGAGATTAAAACTCATGAATACGGGGAAAGCCTCGAAGGATTACTTAATTACATTTCAGGTAAATTAAGGGGGATTCTTAATGGCATAGATCTTGATGAATGGAATCCAGCCAAAGATCCAGTTTTACCAGCAAAATTCAGTATTAAGAATTTAGAAAATAGGCTAGAAAATAAAAAAATTCTGCAGAGAGAAATGGGTCTCGAAGTTAATTCTAAAAAATATCTTTTAGGTATGGTCAGTAGGTTAGTTGATCAGAAAGGTGTTGACTTACTTTTACAAGTTTCAAGAAGACTATTAGCCTATACAGATTCTCAAATTGCTGTTTTAGGTACTGGAGATAGATATTTAGAGTCTGGATTATGGCAATTGGCATTAGATTACCCAGGAAGATTCTCAGTATTTCTTACCTATGATGATTCTTTATCAAGGCTTATCTATGGTGGCTCAGATGCATTCTTAATGCCAAGTAGATTTGAACCTTGTGGTATTAGTCAACTCCTAGCTATGAGATATGGCTCTATTCCTATAGTAAGGCGAGTTGGTGGTTTAGTTGATACAGTTTTACCTCATGATCCAGAAAATAATAATGGTACGGGATTTTGCTTTGATCGCTTTGAACCTATAGATTTCTATACTTCTTTAGTAAGGTCATGGGAAGCCTTTAGGCATAAAGATAGTTGGGAATTACTGCAAAAAAGAGCCATGAGCCAAGAGTTTAGTTGGCAAAGATCAGCTCTTGAATACGAGGTTATGTACAAGGATGTTTGCGGAATAAAAGAACCATCGCCAGATGTTGCTGAAGTTGAAAAATTTTCTTACGGACAATCAGCTGATCCATCTTTAAAAAAAAGGATGACTTAATTTTTTAATGGAATTCTCTTTATCAGAATTAAACAATGTTTTGGGGGATATTAGAAATCTGAGTGAGGGAGAAAGAGATTTTTTAAATTTCAAGAATATAAGTATTGATAGTAGAACTTTATTAAAAAATGATCTTTTTATAGCTATCAAAGGTAAAAATTTTGACGGACATAGTTTTCTTCCAGAGGTTTTAAATCTAGGAGTTAAATCTGTTGTAATTAAAAAAGGGATGCAGAGATTACTTCCTAGTGATTTTCCTTATTGGGTTGTAAATGACACAACAGAAGCATTTCAAAAATTAGCATTGCTAAAAAGAAAAAAATTAAAAATTCCTATTGTTGCAATAACTGGCTCAGTGGGTAAAACAACAACAAAAGAAATGGTTGGCGGAGTTTTAAATAAACTTGGAAGAATTAAATTATCTCATGCAAATTTCAATAATGAGATTGGAGTTGGTCTTTCTATTCTTGCTACAGATATGGAAGATAAAGTTTTAGTTCTTGAGATGGGGATGAGAGGTCTTGGACAGATCGAGAATTTATCTAAATATAGTGAACCCGATATTGCAGTTATTACAAACATTGGTACAGCTCATATTGGATTGTTAGGCTCAAAAAAAAATATTACTCAGGCAAAGTGCGAAATTAGTAAGTTCTTAAATCCAGAAGGAGTTGTAATAATTCCAGCGAATGATCCATTCCTAGAACAAACTTTAAAAGAATTTTGGAAAGGTAGAGTGATAAAAGTAAAACTATTAAGTATAGAAAATCAAAAGGAGAGTTTTAAGAAAGATGATCATTTGCGGGGATTTTATAATCCTTCGAATAAAACAATTTTAATTGAAGAAAATACCTTTAAAATTTCATTTGAGGGATTTCACAATGCTTCGAATTTCTTATTCGCTTATGCAGTTGCTAAAGAGCTAGGCATTGATTTTGCAAGTTTTAATAAATTTGATTTTGTAAGTTTAGGTGGAAGGAATAAAATTCTTAAATCAGTTAAAACAACAATATATGATGAATCATATAATGCTTCACCAGAGTCAGTAAAAGCATGTATTAAAAACCTGCTTGAAAAACCTAGAAATAAATTTTTTATTTTTGGAAGTATGCAAGAATTGGGAAAAGAATCTGAAAAATATCACAAAGAAATATTCAACTTGATAAATAATTCAGATATAGAAAAGTGTTTATTTATTTGCGATAAAGAAAATGAAAAAATTTACACCAATTATCTAAAAGATAAGAAAAAATTCTTAGTTTTTAATAATATTCAAGATGTACCTCAAGAGATTAACAAATCTACAAAAAAAGGTGATTCTATTCTTATAAAAGGGAGCAGATGTTGGCAACTTGAGAAAATTATTGAATTAATTAACTAGATCAGGATTTCTTTTTTTCCCAATTCTCTATATTTACTTGCTTAGTTCTTGAGATCGCTAATGAATTATCTTTAGAGTCTTTTGTGATCACTGAACCAGCACCTGTTGTTACTGATTCCCCTAGATTAATTGGGGCTACAAAAACTGTGTTTGCTCCAATACTGGAATTCTTACCAATTTTTGTTTGATGTTTTTTCTGTCCATCAAAATTTGCAGTAATAGTGCCTGCTCCAATATTTGTAGACCTTCCAATAATAGAATCACCAATATAACTTAGATGGTTTACTTTAGATTTTTCCTCTAGTTTACTATTTTTGATCTCAACAAAATTACCTATTTTGCTATAGGAAGATATTTTGGAATTAGGTCTTATATGACTATATGGGCCAATTTTTATATGATCCATAATATGAGAATCATAAACAGTAGAGTTTGAAATTTCACATTGTAATCCCACATTAGAATTCTCAATAAAAGTATTTGGACCGATAATGCAATGACTATTTATTTTCGTATTTCCTCTTATATGTGTATTAGCCTCTATGATTACATCCTTACCAATTTCAGCTTCTTCACTAATTGAACAACTTGCTTTATTTATAAAAGTTACACCATTAAGCATATGCTTTTCTTTAATTGAATTCTGAATACTTTCCTCGCACTCTGATAGTTGAATTCTGTTATTAATTCCTTGAAGCTCTCCATTATCCTCTACCTCGAGGCCTGAGGAATTTTTTAGCAAAGATACCGTATCTGTTAAGTAAATCTCTTTTTGATTATTATTGCTTTGTAAAGTATCAATTATTGCTGACAAGTTACCCCAGTTAAAGCAGTAAACACCTGCATTTATTAAAGGATTTTCTCTTTCTAGATCATTGCAATCTTTTTCTTCAACAATTCTCTCTATAAAATCATCCTTCAAAAAAACTCTGCCATATCCATGAGGATTTGTTTTCTTTGTAGTAATTAAAGAAACATCAGCATTTTTTGAATCGTGTAAATACAAAAGTCTTTTTAACGTACTAGGCCTAATGAGGGGCACATCACCATTAAGTACCAAAAGTTTTCCTTTATGATTTTTTACTTCTCTACAAAGTACCTGAATAGCATGACCGGTTCCTGATTGAGGTTCTTGAACAACAAAATGGATTTTTTTATCGTTTTGGATTGAATTTTGTACTTCTTTTGATTTGTGTCCAGTAATTACGAAAATTTGATCAGGTTTTAATGCCCAACATGAATCAATTACTCTTTGTAAAAGACTTTTTCCAGAAATTTTATGTAAAACTTTTGGCAACGAGCTTTCCATCCTAGTACCCTTGCCTGCCGCTAATATTGCAACACTTAGCATGTTTATTTTAAATCCTAATTTAAATCTAACTCTTAATGGATTACTTCGTCATTCCCCACTTTTCTCTCCATTTTTTTGTCGACAATAAATTTGAAAATAATTGCTCATCTAATCTTCTCTTAATTATGTCTTCTTTAATTGAATTTAAATCTTGATCTCTATATGGAATGCTAGCTTTAGTTAAGAGATGTTCCTCTTCCATTAAAGATAACTTTTCAAAATTGAAATTAGGTTTCAATTTATTCTTATCAAATTTGGATATTGCGACAGTTCCCTGACTCCAAAAAGTTTTGTTTTTAAAACTTGGCTTAATAGTAAAAATTTCTAATCCAAGATTTCTTAAAGTTTTTCTTACTGCTGCTGAAGAAGAATAAGTTATTAAAAAACCCTGAGAATTAAGATTTTCTGTAACTTTAGATAAAAATTCAACTGTCCATACTTGTGGGCATTTTTGAGGAGAAAAACCATCTAAATAAATGAGATCGAATTTTATAGATGAAGGAATAAAATTGATTTTTTCTCTAGCATCACCCCATAAAACACTGCACTTAAAAAATTGATCCTCAAAGTAATCTTTTCTGTAAAGTGATTCAAATATTGTTCTGACTTTTGGAGACCATAATTTTAAAAAAGATTCATTTCTAAGCGAATATTCAAGAGGCTTTTTATCAATCTCCAACGCATACAAATTTAAATACGATTTTTGTGTAATTAATTCATCTAGTAAAGAAGCGGAATTGTATCCTAAACCAAAACATATATCCAAAACATTAAGAGATCTTCCCTTAAATCTTTGCAAATTAGAAGTAGCTATAAACTTCGACTTTGTTTCCTCCAATGCGCCCAATAAACTATGGAAGTTTTCTTGAAAAAAAACACTCCTTAAAGAGTAACTACCATCTTTAGTTAAAACTTCTATTAATTCAGACAAAAACTTTTTAGGCTAGTTAGTTAATTTGGCCAGCTCTTCCCAAAAAGTGGGATACGAGACGCTAGCTGCATCTGCTCTTTTGATTTTTGAGGTACCTTTGGCAAGAAGTGAAGCAATAGCAAGACTCATTGCTACTCGATGATCTGTCTCACTGTCTACTTCAGCAGAATGAAATTTTGATTGCCCATTAATAATTAACCCATCCTCTTTTTCTGTTATTTCAGCACCGAATTTTTGTAACTGTCGTGCCATGACTTTTAATCGATCTGTCTCCTTAACTCTTAATTCTTGTGCATCCTTAATTTCAGAAACTCCATTACAAAAACAGGCAGCCACAGTAAGGATAGGAATTTCATCTATAAGTTTTGGGAGAATATCTCCTTCAATAGTGAATGATCTTAAATTATTTGAAGTCTTTACTTTAATAGATCCAATAGGTTCACCTGCAATAGTCGATTTGTCTAAGATCTCATAATTACACCCCATTGAATCCATTACATTTATAATCCCTGTTCTAGTGGGATTTAGTCCGACATTCTGAATTAAAATCTCTGAATTTGGAACAATAGATGCTGCAATCATCCAAAAAGAAGCAGAGCTTATGTCCCCAGGAATCAATATTCTCTGGCCAATCAAGTTACCTCCTGACTTGATAACTATATTCCTTCCTAATTCTCCTCTGATACTTATGTCTGCTCCAAATGCTTTTAACATTCTTTCAGTATGATCTCTTGAAGATGCTGGTTCAATAACAGAAGTGGTTCCAGAAGCTTTGAGACCTGCCAATAAGATTGCAGATTTTACTTGAGCACTCGCTACAGGGGTACCTATAACACACCCTTTTAATTGATTCCCATCAATTGAGATTGGAGCTTTGTTTCCTTTTTCTCTACCAAAAATTTTGCCACCCATCAATGATAACGGTTTACCCACTCTTCCCATTGGCCTTTCATTAAGGGAAATATCACCTGTTAAGATGAAATTCTTGCCTTCTTGACCGGCAAGTAACCCCATCAATAATCTCATGGTGGTTCCTGAATTCCCACAATTTAGAATTTCTTTGGGCTCTTTCAATCCATCAAGACCCAATCCTGAAATCGTAAAAGGCTCATTTTTTTTTATTTCTGGTATATTTACACCTAACTTTCTAAGACAATCAGCAGTTGAAAGTGGATCTTCAGAATGTAAGAACCCCTCAATAGATGTCTCACCCTTAGCAATACTTCCTATTATTAAAGCTCTATGAGAAATAGATTTATCTCCAGGTACTTTTACTTTTCCTTTTAAATTTACTCCACCTTTTATTGTGCGGATATTATTCATTTTCAAATTAAATACTTGATAAGATTTCTGTAAAAACAAATTAGTTATATATTATCAATAAGTTTGTTTTTTAAAAAAAATAATCAAATTAAGTAACTGTTTTCTATAATAAATTAAGAAAAGGATCTGATTATTAATCTTACTTATTATCACGTTGCAAAGGATGTCCCTGAAAATAGTCCAGACATTGCAGTTGTCATTGATGTTTTAAGAGCTACAACCACAATTTCTTGGGCTTTAAAAAATGGAGCTGATTCAATTCAGGTTTTTGCAGATTTAGATTTATTAAAAGAATCTGCAATTAAATGGCAAGCAGAAAAAAGACTAATGCTTGGAGAGAGAGGCGGAAAGAAGATTGAGGGCTTCGATTTAGGTAATTCTCCTTTATCAGTTACAAAAAAAGTTGTTAATGGTAAAAGACTATTCATGAGCACTACTAATGGGACTAAATCATTGCAAAAAGTTCAAAATGCCAAACATTTATTTGCTATGGGTCTCCCAAATAGGAAAGCAGTGGCAGAAAAAATTATTTCATTAAAAGGTGAAAATGTTTTAATACTCGGTAGTGGTTGGGAAGGGTCTTATTCACTTGAGGATTCTTTAGCTGCTGGTGCTTTGGCCTCATACATTAAACAGAACTGTGGTTTCGAAATTAATATTCTGAATGACGAACTACAGGCTGCTTTAGCACTTTGGGATGTCTGGAAAAATGATATTCTGAAATGTTTAAAAACAGCAACCCATGGCAAAAGATTGACAAGTCTTGGAGATTATGAGGATGATTTTAAATGTTGCTCTGAACTTGATTGCTTAGATATTGTTCCGGCTCAAGTTGAAAGAGGTGTGATTCGTGCCTCATGATTTACGAATTTGTTCATTAGGAGTAAAGTCTTGACTGATTTTTTGGTAGCTGCATTGCAAATTACAAGTACTTCAAATGTTGAAGCAAATTTTACTGAAGCAGAAGAACAGATTGAATTAGCTGCTAGAAGAGGTGCTGAGTTAATAGGATTACCTGAGAATTTTGCTTTTTTAGGAGGAGATGATGAAAAACTTAGATTAGCTTCTGAATTGTCAGAAAAGTGTGCAAATTTTCTAAAAACCATGTCTCAAAGATATCAAGTATTTCTTCTAGGAGGAGGGTATCCTGTCCCTGCGGGTGATGACACTCATACTTTTAATAGGTCAGCCTTATTTGGGAAAGATGGACAGATTTTGGCAAAATACGACAAGATTCACTTGTTTGATGTTGATTTGCCAGATGGAAATTTATACAAGGAATCGTCCACTATTTTATCTGGGGCTGAGTATCCACCTGTTGTAGATGTCCCAGGTTTATGCAAAATAGGATTATCGATTTGTTACGACGTTAGATTTCCTGAACTTTATAGATATTTGTCTGCGAATGGAGCAGAGCTAATTATGATTCCAGCAGCTTTTACAGCATTCACTGGAAAAGATCATTGGCAAATCCTATTACAAGCAAGAGCAATTGAGAATACAGCATATGTAGTCGCTCCAGCTCAAACTGGAATTCATTATGGGAGAAGGCAAAGTCATGGCCATGCAATGGTAATTGACCCTTGGGGGACAGTTTTATCTGATGCTGGAAAAACTCAGGGAGCTGCAATAGCACCTGCCGATAAAGAAAGAGTAAAGAAAATTAGGGAGCAGATGCCAAGCCTTAAACATAGAAAAAACAAATTGTTTTCAAACTAATGATAAAGTTTTTTGATAATAAACTTTTTCGTTATTTATCCGTTTTTTTATTTTTAAATTCTTCAATCCTCCCAGTTAAATCTTCAAGTGCTCTGGCAGCATGGGCGATAAATACTAATGGGGTTTTAGAATTAAGAACCAAATCAAATTCAAATTTAGAAGCATACTTTCAGAAGGCTAACAAAATATATGGAGACAGATTTTGGGTAGATTTTCCAGGAGAACTAAAAAATCCCAGAATAATAAAAGGTAATGGTCCAATAAAAGAAATTAGATTAGGCAAACCTAATAAGGGTAAAACAAGATTAGTAATTGAATTTGAAGAAAACACCTATTTGAAACCTTTGACTTGGCAAATAGTTGGCTTAGATCAAAATAGATGGGTAATTAAACTATTTAACCCAAAATATTCATTTAAAAAGATTGGTGAAGGTTTAGTTGATAAGAAAAGAGGAAATATCAAAACAAATCAAAATTTAATTCATAAGAAGAAAAACAATTTTGATTATTTGAAACTTCCTGATGTAAAAAGAAACCAGTTTGAGGTCGTAATCGATCCAGGACATGGAGGACCTGATCCAGGAGCGATAGGTATTGGTGGTATCAGAGAAACAGATGTTGTTCTAGAGGTTTCAAAAATAATTAAAAATTTACTTGCTGAGAAAGGTGTCAAAGTAAGGTTGACTAGAACAAGTGAAGTTGATTTGGATTTACCTCCAAGAGTTTCCATCGCTAATAATTCGGATGCAGATATCTTTGTAAGTATTCATGCAAATGCTTCAAGAGGTAAAAGAAGGGACATAAATGGATTAGAAACATTTTATTACAGAGGTTGGAGAGGAAGATTACTAGCGAAAAGAATTCAAAAACAAATTTTAAGAGTTTCCCCTGGGAGTCCTGATCGAGGAGTTAAACAAGGTCGATTTTATGTAATTAAAAATACTAGGATGCCTGCAGTCCTTGTTGAAATTGGATTTTTAACGGGTAGATTAGATGCAAGAAGATTAGAAAAAGTAACCCATCGAAAAAGATTAGCCTATGCAATTGCAAAAGGCATCCTCGAATATCTTGATAAAGTAGGGTGAAACTTAAAATAGGTATATTTGATAGCGGAATAGGTGGTTTTACTATCCTTAATTCTTTACTAAAAACGCGTAAAGATGTAGAAGTTTTTTATTTGGCAGATACAAAAAGAATACCTTTTGGGAGCAAAAATTTTAAAGAGATAAGATTAATTGCAAAGGAGATCTGTACTTTTTTTGTTGATAAGAATTTGGATGCACTTTTAGTTGCTTGTAACACTACAAATGCATGTGCGCTTGATATTTTAGCAGATAATTTAAAGATCCCTTGTTTTGACCTTATAAACTCAGTATCGGAAATAGTTGATAAAAAAATAATTGGTGTCCTAGCAACACAAACAACTGTTCGATCATCATATTACAAGAAAGCTATTAATGCTAAAAAAGAAAATACGATAATATTTCAGCAAGAATGTCCACAATTTGTATCAGAAATTGAAAAAGAAAAATTAAATCTTGATAAGTTAAATAGTCTTTCAGACTTATACTTAAGACCACTAATAAGCAAAAATATTGAAGAATTAATACTTGGATGTAGTCACTATCCTTTAATTTATGACTTTTTAAGAAAAAAATTAGATTCAAATATAAAAATTATTGATCCATCGGTAGCATTAATAAAAAAATTTAATGAATCTTTTGCTATTCCAAAAACTGACCGCTATGAAAGTATTTTTCCAGAAAATGTAAAATTTTTTGTTACTTCAGAAAGAGAAGAGTTCTCTAATAAAGTAAAATTTTGGCTTGGAATTAATAAAGAAATTAGGTTGGTTAACCTCCGAAGTAATGTT
Organism: Prochlorococcus sp. AG-455-E15; assembly: GCA_003212115.1. Lineage (GTDB taxonomy): Bacteria > Cyanobacteriota > Cyanobacteriia > PCC-6307 > Cyanobiaceae > Prochlorococcus_A. Next base: position 10,970 of record QCQS01000009.1, read on the forward strand.
TGATTCTTTAAGATATAGGAGAGGTCAATCATGAATACAGTAACAGAGCTACTACAACCAGTTGAAAATGATCTTGATGATCTTATTTTAGAACTGAAAAATCTAATTGGAGCTGGTCACCCAATTCTTCAAGCCGCAGCTGAACACCTTTTTAGTGCTGGGGGTAAAAGGTTGAGACCTGGCATAGTTTTATTGATTTCAAAAGCTATATCTCCAGAATTTTGCTTGACAAGCAAACATAAAAGGCTTGCTGAAATAACTGAGATGATTCATACAGCCTCATTAGTCCATGATGATGTAGTTGATGAGGCTTCTACAAGGAGAGGGGTAGATACAGTACATAGTAGATTTAATACAAGAGTAGCTGTTTTGGCCGGTGATTTTTTATTCGCTCAAGCAAGTTGGCACCTTGCAAACTTAGATAATGTAAATGTAGTTAAATTACTCAGTAGAGTAATAATGGATTTGGCAGAAGGTGAAATTAAACAAAATCTAAATAGATTCGATTCTGCTCAATCTTTTTCAAAATACATTAATAAAAGCTATTGTAAAACTGCATCATTAATAGCAAATAGCTCTAAAGCAGCTGGAGTTTTGAGTGGTCTTAATGATGAAAACTTAACCTCTTTGTACGATTTTGGCAAAAATATTGGCTTGGCTTTTCAAGTTGTAGATGACATACTTGACTTTACTGGAAATGATAAACAACTTGGAAAACCTGCAGTAAGTGATCTTGCAAGCGGTTATCTTACTGCACCAGTTTTATATGCCTTAGAAGAAAATAAGAAATTGTCTGTTCTTATTAATAGAGAACTTGCTGAAAAAGATGATTTAGATGATGCTCTTAATATCATCATGAACTCTAAAGCTATTGAAAGTTCCAGAAAACTAGCTGAGGATTTTGCAATGCTTTCTAAAGAAGCTATAGTCTGGCTTCCTGATTCAGAATATAAAAGAGCATTAATGGCTCTTCCAGAATTTGTTCTAAGCCGTATTTATTAGATATATCAAAAACAAATTATTAGAGCTATATAAATATTAAAATTTTTGAAAACCTTAATTTTTTCGACTAAATTTATTAAGCATAGATTTATTTAATGTCATTAGATAAAAAAAATTCAATCAGTAACATACTTGAAGAAAAGAGGATTTTCCATCCATCAAAAAAATTTGCAGAAAACTCAAATATTAGTACTCAAGAAGAATTATTAAGTCTAAAAAAACAAGCATCAGATAATCCTATTAAATTTTGGGAATCTTTCGCAAAATCTGAATTAGACTGGTTTGAGCCATTCCAAACTGTATTAGATAACGAAAATGCGCCCTTTTTTAAATGGTTCAAAGAAGGGAAACTCAATATTACTTATAATTGCTTAGATAGACATATTAAGAGAGGGCTTGGAGGAAAGACTGCACTTATATGGGAAGGCGAACCAGGAGATAGCAAAAAATATACTTACGAAGAACTTCTAAAAGAGGTATGTAAAGCAGCTAATGCATTAAAAGCAATTGGTGTAAAAAAAGGAGATTTGGTATGTATTTATATGCCGATGATTCCTGAAGCAATGTTTGCGATGTTAGCTTGTGCAAGAATTGGAGCGCCTCATTCAGTTGTCTTCGGAGGATTTTCTTCAGAAGCTTTAAAAGATAGGTTAATTGATGGAAACGCCAGATTTGTTATTACTGCTGATGGTGGCTTTAGAAAAGATAAGGTGATTGAACTTAAGAAAGCAGTTGATGCAGCCATCGAAAGTGGGGCAGATAAAGTTGTAGAAAAAGTAATTGTTGTTCAACGATCCCAAAAAAATATTGCGATGGTTGATGATAGAGATTTCTGGTGGCACGAATTAGTAAAAGATCAAAAAGATCATTGTGAACCAGAAATAATGAATAGCGAAGATAGACTTTTTATTCTTTATACTTCAGGCTCTACTGGAAAGCCCAAAGGTGTAGTTCACACTACAGGTGGTTACAATCTTTGGTCCCATTTGACATTTAAATGGATTTTTGACTTAAAAGATGACGATATTTACTGGTGTACTGCTGATGTTGGATGGATTACAGGTCATAGTTACATAGTTTATGGGCCTTTATCTAATGGTGCTACAACCTTAATGTATGAGGGAGTGCCAAGACCTACAAATTTAGGGGCTTTTTGGGAAATTGTTCAAAAATATAAGGTTTCTATTTTTTATACTGCACCAACTGCGATAAGAGCATTTATGAAGTCTGGACGTGAAATACCTGATAAATATAATTTGGAGAGTCTTAGACTTTTGGGCACAGTTGGAGAACCAATTAATCCTGAAGCATGGATGTGGTACAAGGATGTTATTGGTAAAGATAAATGCCCTATTGTTGATACTTGGTGGCAAACTGAGACTGGTGGTGTGATGATAAGTCCCTTGCCTGGAGTCGTTGCTACAAAGCCAGGTTCAGCTACTTTTCCTCTGCCAGGAATCGAAGTTGAAATTGTCGATAAGAATGGAGATAAGGTTAATAAGAACGAGGGTGGCTATTTAATTATTAAGAAACCTTGGCCAGGAATGATGAGAACAATTCACGGAAACTCAGAGAGATATTTGGAGAGTTATTGGGAATATATTTCCTTTAAAGGAGAAAAAAATGTTTATTTTGCTGGAGATGGAGCACGCATTGATGAAGATGGATATATTTGGATTATGGGAAGAGTTGATGATGTCATAAGTGTTTCAGGACATCGGTTAGGAACAATGGAAATAGAATCTGCTTTGGTAAGTCATAAATCAGTTGCAGAGTCCGCCGTCGTTGGCAAAAAAGATGATTTAAAAGGTGAAGTTATAGTTGCTTTTGTATCTCTAGAGAAAGAAGTGAAAGGTTCTTCAGAATTAGTAGAGAATCTAAAGAAACATGTTGTCAATGAAATTGGAATTATCGCAAAGCCCGAAAAAATTATCATTTCTGACTCTCTTCCTAAAACACGTAGTGGAAAAATTATGAGGAGAATTTTGAGATCTTTGGCTGCTGGAGAAAAAATTAGTGGGGATATAAGCACTCTCGAAGATAGTTCTGTTTTGGAAAAATTGAAAGAATTATCCTAATTAAGATTCATCAATTAAATTAGAAATTTTTTTTATAGTATTTCTTTTGAATTCATCATCGGCCCAGTCTCCTAAAAAATTTTCTCTCAGTCCGGCGCTTGCAATTATGGTATGTGTACCTTTTAGCATTATCCCCTTAGTATTATCTTCTTTTCTTGCTTTCAGACAAGAAAATAATTTATTTGTTTGATCTAATTCGTCTGACTTGAATTTTATTAGGAAGTTATTTTTTTGACTATATGTTTTTTCAATTAATCGCAAAGTTCTTTCGGGACTTGGGCTAAATTCACTGTTGAATTCTAATTTTTGAGAAATTTCTTTCAATAATGGAATTGATTTGTTAGCACTAAAATTATTAAAACTAATAGATATGAATTTCTCGCAATTTCTTCCGCCATCAGGAGAAATTAAATGAAGTTTACAGCCCAGGCTATGACCAATTCTTATTGTAGGAATTGATGCCCCTATTCTCTTTGATAAAGATATTCGGCAATTCTTAAAATCTTTCCATGCTTTGATAGCAAGTTGTTGGTGATCAAATTGTGGTGTGTATTTATATGCATGTACTGCATAATTTTTATTAATTAAACTCTCTATGAATCTTCTATAAGTTAAATCTGGCTTAGAAGCTAAATAACTTCCACCAATAAATTCAACAATTTTTTTTGGATTTGAAGGCCAAAAACAGAAATTGTTAAATTGAAATTTTGTAAAAGTCATCTTTTATAAACGAAAAATGATTCAAAAAATATTTTCTATCTTTTTTTTTAATTTATATTAATTTAAAAGAAATATTTATTAAATGCGTCAAGATAAATGAAAGTATTTTGAGTTAATTGGAACTATTTAACAAAAAAGAATTAAATCAATTGGATTTTCTCCATGATCAAATTAACACCAATCCCTCTGAAGAGAGAGTAACGAATAAAAATAAAAAAATTGAAAAAATTTTAATTCTTGATACTGAAACAACAGGTTTAGACGAAAATAAAGATGAAGTGATAGAAATAGGTTGTATATTATTTGATGTATCTTTTAAATGTGTACTTTCGCAAGTTTCTTTTTTGTTTCCAGTTAATAATAATGAAGCCGAACATGTAAATGGTATATCTGCAGAAGTAACTAATATCTCTCAACCATGGGAAGATGGATTGAATTTCTTTCTAAAACTTGTTGATTCTTCAGATTTCATCATTGCTCATAATGTGGAGTTTGATAAGAAATGGTTTGGAAAAGGAAGATTGCCTAAGCTTAATAAGAAATGGATATGTAGTTTAGAGGATATTAATTGGTCTTTTCAAAAATCACTAAAAACAAGACCTTCAGTAACTGATCTAGCCTTATCTTTTTCAATACCAGTTTGGAATTTACATAGAGCTTTATCTGATTGCTTTTATATATCTGAGGTCTTCAAAAAATGCGACAACTTAGAGGAAATTTTACTTAAAGCTACTGAACCGAGGTTTTTATACAAGGCTTTGGTTAGTTATGAAGATAGGTCTTTAGCTAAAAATGCTGGGTTCAGATGGAATAATCCTGTGCAAGGAGCTTGGTCAAGAAAATTAACTACTGATGAGGCAAAAAATCTTGATTTTAGAGTTGAGATTTTGAATTAATATTTATTTTTTGACTAGGAAAATATTTAGTGCATCTTACAAGGCATCCATTTATTACCCATTTTATGTGCTCCATTACATCCGTATTTTGAAGCAGCCTTTTCAGCCTCTTGTTTAGTGTTAAATAAATCTGACATTATATTTTCCTTATTTGAATTTGAAATTTGTTTGGAGTGATTATGATGATTTTTATGAGGATTAGGTGAATACTCCCATATCCCCATAGTAGTGACACCGGCAGAGATAATTCCCATCCCAACTACTGATAAATTGACTATTCCCATAGCTACTGCACCAAAAGAAAATACACCCATTGGGACTACTCCTATACTTATTACTCCCATTGGCACTATTCCTATTGAAACAATACCAAGAGGTGCTATTCCAAAAGCAATTTTTTTTGGTTTTGTACCGCAATGTTGATTCTCTTTATTTTTATTAATTCCCAATAGTTTTTCTAAATGTTAAATTAAAATTGTCTCACAAAATAACCAATCAAAGATTAATTTCTAGATGAATTAAAAATTTTGAATTATTTTTTAGAACTTTGAATAACTTAAAAAACCTAAGAGGAACAGTAGACCTATTTCCTGATCAATTAATAAAGTGGCAAAACGTTGAAAAAATTTTATTAGAACAGCTTTCTAGAGCATCCATCAAAGAAATAAGAACACCAATATTGGAAATGACCGAATTATTTATAAGAGGAATTGGTGAAGGAACAGATGTTGTTAGTAAGGAAATGTATACATTCCTTGATAGGGGGGACAGATCCTGCACTCTTAGGCCTGAAGGAACAGCCTCAGTCGCACGAGCGTTAATACAAAATGGAATATCGTCTAATCCTCTTCAAAAACTTTGGTACATGGGTCCTATGTTTCGATACGAAAGACCTCAAGCAGGTAGGCAAAGACAGTTTCATCAATTAGGTGTTGAGTTTATAGGACATGATTCAATTAGAAGTGATGTTGAAATTATTGCTTTAGCTTGGGATATCTTAGGTAAATTAGGAATAAAAGAACTCAATCTTGAGATAAATACTTTAGGTGATACTAATGACAGATCAAATTTTCAAAAATCTTTTTTAAAATGGTTAGAAACAAATAAAGATTCTCTAGATTTAGATTCTCAGAATAGAATTTCTAAAAACCCTTTGAGGATTCTGGACTCAAAGAATATTCAAACTAAAAAAGTTCTTGAAAATGCACCAAGATTATTTAATTTTTTATCTGAAAAAAGTCATAACAGATATTTAGACTTAAAAAGACAATTAGAGTTTTTAAAAATTCCTTATGTAGAGAATTTTAATCTTGTAAGAGGTTTGGATTACTACACTCATACAGCTTTTGAAATTACTAGTGGGGCTCTGGGTTCCCAAGCTACAGTTTGCGGAGGAGGGAGATACGACGATTTAATAAAGCAAATGGGAGGGCCAAACACTCCTGCAATTGGTTTCGCTATTGGTTTAGAAAGATTAATTTTACTCGCAGGAAAAGAGCTTGAAATTCCAAGAAATACTGATATTTATATTATTAATCAAGGCTTAATTGCTGAATCATTAGCAATGGATTTATCTAGAAAATTAAGAAATTATGATTTGTTAGTTGAGTTAGATTTAAGCGGAGCTTCATTTTCTAAGCAATTTAAAAAGGCAAATAAACTTAAATCTAAAAGTATTATTGTTATTGGTGATGATGAGGCAGTTAATGGGAAATTTATTATAAGGCTCTTTGATCAATCAGGTAATGGGAATGAAGAGGAGGTTATATCTTTTGAGAATGATATTAAATTAGAAAATTGGATAAACAATAATTTACTTGAAAAGTGATGTTTTTGAAGATAGTGATAATTTTTCTTTTTATATTTATTTTTTTTAATTTAAGGAATTTTTTTAAATTAAATAGAAAGCAAAAAGTTTTAAATTCTGAAAAAATGACAATTTTTAATAAAAAGAATCTTAATAATTGGATGAATTTAACTAAAAAAGAGAGATATATCCTAACAAAACAAGATTCTCTTAACTACATGGATAAAAGAAAACTTTTATTAGACGAAATTAGAAATGAATATAAGAAAATATCTAGAAAAAATTCTGAGGGGAACATTAAGAAAAAATAATTATGGAAAATTACTGGACTTCTAATAAAACCATAAATGGATTAAGACATTTTGTTTTAGTAAATGTGACTAAAGAAAAAGGAAATATTAGTTTTTTAATGGTTTCTGTCCTTGATTCTGAAATTAACTTAAAAACTACTTATGAAGAATTAATAAATAGTGGAAATTGGCACAAGGGTTGGATCAATCTTTCAAAGCATCAATCGATTACAGAAGAATATGTTAACTATAAATCCATCAATAAAGGAAAGGGTATCGATGAGATATTCATGAATGAAGATTCTTTATTTAATATTTCTTAATTTGATATAAATCTTTCAAATCTCTTTTCTTTGTAAATACTAGGTTTTTGTGACTTAATAATTATTTAAAAGTTTTACCCCTTTCATAAAAATAAAATTAACGTTATCAAGGATTAATAATATTTACTTAATTCAATGTTAGGGGATATGTGGAGCTCATCTGAGTTGACTTCGGAAAAACTGGGAATAACTGAAATTAAACTTTCTTGTTTACGTGAAAATGGAATACTCAAGCCTGGGATTCATTGGAAAAGCTCTCCACTCGGTCAGAAAAAACCTTGGAAACCCAAAGCGCTTTACAATATAAAAATGTGCAGAGAAATAATTAATAAATTTAATTCTGAAGAAAACTATAATATTGCAGCCTAAAAAATGATATATTATCTCGATTAATTTGGGTAAATATTTAAAAAACTTATTCGATTAGATTCTCATCCTTACACTCAATAAGAGTGTTTTGCAAAGTTGGATATAAGTTAATCATATTTATATATTGTTTCGATTTTCTGTAAGATCTTGCAGCCTTTTTGTAATGAACTTCAGATTTCATTTCTAGTGAAAATTTTCTAGAAGACTCTTGAGAAGTAGTCATAATATTAGATGTCTTATTCCATATTTAATAATTGTTTGAAAATGAGGCAATAACCACCACGGAGTAATGAAACAAAACATCGTTATATTGTCAGCAAAATGAAATTTATTTAACTTATTTGAATTTTAAAATACTGCTTTGTTTGATAAAACTTAGATCTCTGAGAATAATTTTTCTTCATTAAATCTACCTTCTTTACTCTTGTCTTGCCCTACGAAAAATTTTTGTTTAGTAATAGTAAGGATTACTAACCTTTACAATTTTGTTATGAATTCAACTGTTTGGTGAAATATAAAGTATTCTCAAAACGTTTAAGCTAATCAATTCCTAAATGCAAACCTATGGAAATCCAGATACTACCTATGGATGGTGGGCTGGTAATTCAGGTGTAGCAAATCGCTCAGGAAAATTCATTGCTGCTCATGTAGCTCATGCAGGATTAATTGTTTTCTGGGCGGGTGCATTCACCCTTTTTGAACTTTCACGATTTGACCCAAGCGTCCCAATGGGGCATCAACCTCTAATCGTTCTTCCTCACTTAGCAACTCTTGGAATAGGGTTTGATGCTAATGGTGTTGCGATGGGAGATACTAAACCTGTTCTAGCGATAGCAATAGTTCACTTAGTTTCTTCTATGGTTTTAGCAGCCGGAGGACTTTTACACTCTTTACTTCTTCCTGGAAATCTAGAAGATTCTGATGTAGCAAGAGCTAGAAAATTCAATATTGAATGGGATAATCCAGACAAATTGACATTTATTCTTGGTCACCATTTAATTATTCTTGGTTTCGCAGTTATCGCTTTTGTTGAATGGGCAAGGGTTCATGGAATTTATGATCCAGCTATTGGTTCTGTAAGACAGGTTGAGTATGAATTAAATTTGGCCAAAATTTGGAATCATCAAACAGACTTTTTGACTATTGATAGCCTCGAAGAAGTAATGGGAGGCCATGCTTTCCTTGCTTTCGTTGAGATCACTGGTGGTGCCTGGCATATTGCAACTAAGCAAGTTGGTGAATATACCAAATTTAAAGGCAAAGGACTTCTCTCTGCAGAAGCTGTTCTCTCATGGTCACTAGCTGGAATAGGCTGGATGGCTATTATTGCAGCCTTCTGGAGTGCAGCTAACACAACAGTTTACCCAACTGAATTCTTTGGTGAACCACTTGAATTGAAGTTTAGTATTTCTCCTTATTGGGTAGATACTGTTGATCTTCCTGATGGTGAGTACACTTCAAGGGCGTGGTTAGCTAATGTTCATTACTATTTTGGATTCTTCTTTATTCAAGGTCATCTATGGCACGCTTTAAGAGCACTAGGCTTTGATTTCAAGAGAGTTACAAATGCTATCAGTAATATTGATAGTGCAACAGTCACTCTTAAAGATTAATTTTCAAATTTTCTTACCAATATCAAAAGGCTCCTCTTACCGGAGCCTTTTTTATTTGAAAAATTTTGTTTATTAATTTAGATTTAGAATTATATGTTTTTGAAATCATTGAATATTTTTTTGATACAGAACAAAGATATTTTTTCAAATTCTCTATTGATAAGTTTTTTGGGATTGTTAATTATATTTTTTTTGTTGATTTTTGGAAGGAAATTTAAACTAGCTGTTCAACTCGAGAGATTTGGATTGCCGATAGCAGTCATATCAGGAATTTTAGGTATATCTATAGGCCCATTTGGTGCGATACACTTTTTACCAAAAGAAACAATAAATGTTTGGAGTAATTTTCCTACTCCTCTTTTATCATTAGTCTTCGCAACTTTAATGATGGGAAGACCTATCCCGAATATAAATGGTTTAGTTAAACCGATTTTTAATCAATTTCTATTAGCTCTTTCACTGGGTTTCGGACAATTTTTTGTCGGTGGCCTTGTTGTTAAATATTTTCTGCCTCCATCTATTAACGCAAATCCTCTAATGGGTTGTTTAATAGAGGTAGGTTTTGAGGGCGGTCATGGAGCTGCATCAATAATTGGTGAAAGTTTTAATAAACTAGGCTTCCCAAATGGTTTAGATCTTGGTTTGGCTATGGCAACGATGGGTCTTTTATCCTCTTCAATATTGGGTAGCATGTTCATCTTTCTTGGTAGAACTTTAGGTCTTTCAGATACTGAGGAAATTATTGAACAAAATGATACTCTAAAGGGAAAAAATAAGATAGGAATTTTTGCAGATTTAAGAATTTTTATAATAAATCTTGGATTCTCTGGTTTGGCAATTTCTTTTGGTGTTTTGCTACTTAAATTTTTAAGGTATATTTCAAGTTCTTTTGGAGATTTTTCGAAGGAAATTATTTTTTCTCTACCAGTATTCCCTTTTATCCTTATAGGTTCGCTCCTTATAAGATATATTTTAGAGAAAACCAAAAATACAGAATTTATTTCAAATATTCTGCAAAGGGAGATTGGTATTTTATCCACAGATTTATTGATTTTTACGGCTATGGCGAGTTTAGATATCGCAGTTGTTTTTGATAATTGGATACTTATTTTAGTGTTTACTATTTTCGGTTTATTTTGGAATTTAATCTGCATTGCTTATTTTGCATACTTTATTTTTGATGATTATTGGTTTGAAAAAAGCTTGATAGAGTTTGGGAATTCCACAGGTGTGGTAGCTTCTGGGTTACTTCTTTTAAGGCTTGCAGATCCTAAAAATATTTCTAAGACTTTACCAATTTTTACGTCAAAACAGCTTTTCGCTCAGTTAATTCTTTCAGGGGGACTATTCACAGTTCTTGCACCATTAATGATTTCTAAAATTGGGTTAGATTATTGGACAGAAATTTGTGCCCTAATTACATTCGCCATTCTTTTTATTGCATTGATTTTTAATAAACTAGAGATGAAAAAGTTTCAATAAGAACCCTAGAATAGTATTAACCTAAATTTTATTTTAATGTCATTTACGCCCTACGATATTCCACCTCAAGAAAATAAAGGGAAATGGTTTAGGAGTCATTTGCTAGGAAGGGAAATCGAACTAGGAGAATTGTATAGTCTTGGATCAAATGATTTAGATTTGCTAATGGCTGAGACTGCAGAAATTAGAAGCGATCTTGATTTTAAGGAAAAAAATATTGGAAAATTTAGGACTGCAGGATATTTTTTGGAGTTAGCAAGAATAATTGAAAAAAGGAAGTTGTTAGAAAGTTAATTAAAAGGAAAATAATTCTTTCTATAATTTGGTCCCCATAATTCGTATTTATACATTAAAGATTCAAATTCTTTATTTTTCTCAAATGAATCTAACCAGTTTTTTATCG
>QCQS01000010.1 GCA_003212115.1 Prochlorococcus sp. AG-455-E15
GAATTAGCCAAACAAGATTTAAATATTAAAGGCATATCTACTAAATCTCCAAATGAAAAATGGGAGAATACATATGGTATTTGGGCTTCTGAATTAGAGGAATTAGGATTAGATTCTTTGTTATCTCATCGATGGTGCAAAACAGTTAGTTTTTTTGGAGATGGCGAAAATAAAAAAGGAGATAATCCTACAAAACATAATTACGATTATGGTTTGATAAATCAAGAAGCTTTTCAAAATGAACTTTTAAAAAAGTGTAATGGGATTGAATGGTTGAATGAAACAGCAAAAGATATTAAAGAGAAAAATAAATTATCTGAGGTGATTTGTTTTTCAGGTCTAAGAATAAAGGCGAGATTAGTCATTGACGCAAGTGGTCATAAAAGTAATTTCATAAAAAGACCAGTCCAAAATGAAATCGCTCAACAAGCTGCGTATGGGATTGTCGGTAAATTTTCATCGCCACCAGTTAATAAGGATCAGTTTGTTTTAATGGATTTTCGTCCAAATCATTTAAGCAATGAAGAAAAGTTGTCATCTCCTTCCTTTCTTTATGCAATGGATCTTGGAAATGAAACTTTTTTTGTTGAAGAAACATCATTAGCTAGTTATCCTGCCTTATCACAAGAAAATCTCAAAAAAAGACTTTTTAAAAGATTGAATAGCAAGGGTATTCAGGTAAGTGAAATTTATCATGAGGAGAATTGCCTTTTCCCTATGAATTTACCCCTCCCATTTAAAAAACAATTTGTACTTGGTTTTGGAGGGTCTGCAAGCATGGTGCATCCTGCATCAGGATACATGATCGGATCTTTATTAAGAAGAGCTCCACTCCTTGCAAAAAAATTAGCAATATTTTTAAAAGAACCTAATCTTAGTTCTCTTGAACTAGCGACAAAAGGTTGGGAGATCCTATGGCCTTATGAATTAATTCAAAGGCATAGACTTTACCAATATGGTTTAAGAAGACTGATGAGTTTTGACGAAAGTAGATTAAGAAGCTTTTTCTCTAATTTCTTTAGATTATCGACCAATGAATGGGTAGGTTTTCTTACCAATACTCTTCCACTTCCAAAACTAATTTACGTAATGAGTAAAATGTTTATAAATTCACCTCTAAAAGTAAAACTAGGAATGCTTAAGTTAAATTAGTATTTTTTTCTCGCCAATCATCAATATTAATATCTGGGAAAACTTTATCTTCTTCCTCAATATCTTCAAGAAATTTTAAATTAATATTAGAATGATTTTTAATCATTTCAACTATTTTCCAGAACCTGAACAAGTGTCTCTCTATTCTCTCTTTTGCAAGCTCAGTTGTAGTTCCAGCTCTTAGGATAAAACTCCAATCAGAGGACTCAGAGAGAAGTAATTCTCTAGCTGCTTGCTTAAAAAGTCTTGGAGATAAGTCGTTATTAAAATTTTTCGAGCATAAATCTACAAAAGTAGAGCCTGCTTTTGTGATCTCTGGAACAATCCATGCATTTGCATCATTAATCCAGTAATTATGGTAACCTCCTTGTCCCCAGCTTGATGGTGATGGATCGCAAATCTGAAGATTAGGCTTTTGAAGTAAGAATTCTTTTAAATTTGTAAGCTTAATTGAATATTTAGTAGATTTCTTTAAAATATTTTCAATAAAAAAAGGTCCCTCATACCACCAATGACCAAACAACTCTGCATCAAATGGAGCTACCAATAAGGGCTTAAAGGATGAGGATAAAATTAATTTTTCTAATTGTTTAGATCTCGCGAGAAGATAAGCATCAGCATGTTCTTCAGCCTTTTTTTTGGCTTCATTTTCCAGGTAAAACGCCTTTTCCCCTAATGGTACGTTATCGTCTGTAATCTTATGAAACTTCAAACCTAAAGGTCTTTTCGTTGAGATACCTTTCTTTTGTAACTTGGAGATAGGTAATTCCCATCCCAAATCTTTGTGAAATTCCCTATAAACTTTATCCCCCGGGAACCCATCCTTAGCAGACCAAACAGGCAAAGTTGACTCACTATCTCTGCCGAAGAAGGCAACACCTTTTTTTGAGCAGATTGGAGCGTACACTCCATACCTAGGCCTTGGTGTGGAATTTAGAATCCCATGACCGTCTAAGATTGCATATCTAATTCCGGAATTAAATAATATTTCGTCTAAATTCTCATAATAAGCACATTCAGGTAACCAAATACCTAAAGGCTTACTTCCAAAGAAATTTTCATGGTTTCTAATGGCTGTATTGATTTGTCCTTTAACAGTTTCAGGATTCTCCCTAAGAATTGGCAAATACCCGTGGGTAGCAGCACAAGTAAGAATATCTAAATGTCCAGAGTTGTTTAATAGTCTAAACTTCTCAATTAAATTTCCAGAACATTTTTGCCAATACAAGTATTTGTCATTAAGGTTATTCATTAAAAATGCAGAGGCAATTTTTTCTTCTTGAGGCAATTCTTTTAAGAAATCATTTCTTGTTTTAATCCAGCTTGGGAAAGTTTCCTGAATTTTTTTATTATCAAGAAGTGATAACAACGTGGGAGACAAACTAATAGTAAGTTTGGTATTTGAAGGATTTTCATTTTTGCAAGATTCTATTGATTGAAGTAGTGGTATATAACATTCCAATATCGCCTGAAATAACCAATCCTCTTCTAATGAGTTTTTTTCATTTTTTCTGACATAAGGCAGATGAGCATGTAAAACTATCGCTAACTGCCCTAAAACATTTTTTTTGGAGTATTGCCCATTCATACGTTTATAATTTGTATCTATAATTCTATAAAAAAAAGGAAATTAATCTTTTATAAAATGAAGATTTAATCTTAAAAGAATACTTTAATAATTAAAGAATTTTATTTTTTTTTCAGAAATTTAACCAATATTATTTAAGTTATAAACTTTCAGTAAATTATTATTAGACTAATCCTAGTCAAATTTTTTTAATTAGCTTAATATAAGTTTAGCTTATTCCTTCTGATGTCAAAAGATCCTGGAAGAATTTTGATATTTGATACAACTCTTCGAGATGGGGAGCAATCTCCTGGTGCAAGTTTAAATCTCGAAGAAAAACTTGCTATCGCCCATCAATTAGCAAGATTAGGAGTTGATGTTATTGAAGCTGGATTCCCTTTCGCAAGTCCAGGAGATTTTAAAGCTGTTAATAAAATTGCTAATGCCGTGGGGAAAGAAAATGGCCCTATAATATGCGGTTTAGCTAGAGCGTCTAGAGGAGATATAAAAGCATGTTACGAAGCAGTAAGTCCTGCTCCCAAGAAAAGAATACATACTTTTATTGCTACAAGTGATATTCATCTTAAACATAAACTTAAAAAATCTAGAAAAGATGTTCTTCAAATTGTTCCAGAAATGGTAAATTATGCAAAATCATTAGTAGATGATATTGAGTTTTCTTGTGAAGATGCCTCAAGGAGTGATCCAGAATTTTTATACGAAGTTATTCAATTAGCAATTTCTGCAGGAGCGACAACAATAAACATCCCTGATACTGTTGGATTTACAACTCCCAGCGAGTTTGGCAAACTAATTGCCGATATAAATAAAAATGTTCCAAATATTGATGAGGCAGTAATTTCGGTTCATGGTCATAATGATTTGGGTTTAGCAGTAGCCAATTTTCTTGAGGCAGTAAAAAATGGAGCGAGACAACTAGAATGTACCATTAATGGTATTGGTGAAAGAGCAGGCAATGCCTCTCTAGAAGAATTAGTAATGGCACTTCATGTTAGGAAAAGTTTTTTTAATAGTTTTTTCAAAAGAAATCTAGATTCCCCGACTCCTCTTACAGCCATAAGAACAGAAGAAATAACGAAAACCTCAAGACTTGTTTCTAATCTAACTGGAATGACCGTACAACCTAATAAAGCAATTGTGGGAGCTAACGCTTTTGCACATGAGTCAGGCATTCATCAGGATGGGGTTTTAAAAAATAGACTAACTTACGAAATAATCGATGCAAAAACTGTTGGTTTGAGTGACAACAAAATATCCTTGGGGAAACTTAGTGGAAGAAGTGCAGTAAGAGCAAGATTAGAAGAGATGGGATATGACTTGAGCCGAGAAGATTTAAATGATGCTTTTGCTCGTTTTAAGGATTTAGCTGACAGGAAAAGAGAAATTACTGATAGAGACTTAGAAGCAATTGTCAGTGAACAGGTTCAGCTCCCAGAAGCTAAATTTCAATTAAGTCTTGTACAAGTAAGTTGTGGTAACGCCTCTAAACCTACTGCCACCATTTCTCTGTTAAACACGGAAGATAATAGTGAGGATACTGCTGTATCAATAGGGACTGGACCCGTTGATGCTGTTTGCGAGGCTTTAAATAAATTAGCTAAAGTTCCTAATGAATTAATTGAATTTTCTGTTAAGTCGGTAACAGAAGGGATCGATGCTTTGGGCGAGGTAACAATAAGAATAAGAAGGGACAATAAAATATATTCTGGACATTCTGCTGATACAGACGTTGTAGTTGCAGCAGCTAATGCTTACGTTAATGCTTTAAATAGACTTGTTTTTTCTGAGAAAAAAAATTCAATTCATCCACAATTTGATAATTTAGAGAATTCTGATAATAAATTTCTTACTAATCCTGCAAATTAAATCATTTTCTTAGGATTATTTCTTAGGATTATTAAGTAGCATTAAAAAACAGTAACCTAATACTGTAGATTTAATTAATAGTTAAAGCAGTAAATAATGAGAGAAAGGGTACTTGGATATTGGGCACTTTCGTGGGTTGGCTTAATCGGCAACATAATTGCACTTCCAATAATTGCATTAATAATAAGTTATGGGCCTCCACTAAAAGTTGCGAATATTACCCTTGCCATAAGCCTTGGATGGCCTGCTGCAATTGTTGGAATAGTTTCTTCAGCAGCTCTTCTAGCAGAGAGGAAATGGGGAGTAACTTTAACTCTGGTATCTTTATCAATGGTAATTTCAGGTATGGGGCCTTATTCAGTTGTAAGGCTCATAACTCTTCAAGACATTTATGGAGTTGGTGGGTTTACTCTTTTAACAACATTATTAAGTACACTAGCTCTTCTTTATTGGTGTAATCCAAAACATCGAAGAAGTATAAGGTTATAGAGTTGAAAATCAAGAAAAAGTATTATTCTTGCTAGTTGGATACTGAATTCTTCTGTGTCTAATTCTTTTCCACACATTCAAGAATGCCCTTTTTATTAAAAAGATTTCTCCTTTCGATAAATTACTATCATCTAATTGCCCATCTTTTTTACGCGAGTAGATAATACTAGAAATTGTTTCTAAAGCTTCTTTGTCAGATGCATTAATATTCATAGCTCTTAGTGCTGCTTCACAACCATCCGCAAGCATTAAAATAGCTGTTTCTTTGGACTGAGGAATAGGGCCTTTGTATCTAAAATAATATTCATTAATGTCGAGATTTTTTTCTTTAGCTTTTTGAAGAAAATATCCCATTTTAAGGGTACCTTGATGTTCAGGAATAAAATTAGTTATCGGTTTAGGTAGTCTATTTTTTCTTGCAAATTTCAATCCTTCATCAACGTGAGCCTGTAGTACTTCTGCACTTTTAATCGGATCATCTAATTCGTCATGCGGATTTTTTGAACCATCCTGATTTTCAATAAACCAATTAGGTGCATGTAATTTGCCAACATCATGATATAACGCTCCAGTTTTGATTAAATCAATATCGCCACCAATCATTCTTGTTGCTTCCTCTGCCAAACCACATATAAGTAAAGTATGTTCAAAAGTACCAGGGGCTTCTAAAGACAATCTTCTAATTAAAGGTTTCTCCTTATCAGCCAATTCGAGTAATCTTGCTTTAGTTAATAATCCGAATATCGATTCAAAAAGAGGAATAAATAAGATTGTAAAAAGCATAGCTATTGCCAGTAGCAAGGATTCAGAAAATATATCCCCATTAGCTAAAACAAAATCTTGATTATTAATAAGAGATATTTTATCTTTACCTATCAAAATCCATTGACTCAAGAACGATCCCATAGGGACAAGAATTGATAGTTGAAGTAACTGAGCTCTACTTCTTATTCTTCCTCCAAGTAGAGATACTACTGTGGAGCAAACTAGTAATATAAAAAATAAATTATTATTTATGGCAACTGCTGAGTCTGGCCAACTAAAGCATGCTATTGATACCCAAGTTAAAGCTGTTATGCTTCCCATTCCTTGAGATATTATTAATGCCGGTGGAATTATTATAGGTAATGGACTTATGGTTGATGCTAAGGCTAATTTCGTAACTTGTACTGCTAAAAGAAGAGTAATAACCAGGAAGACCTGTCTTGAAGAAATTGTGGGATTCTCTTTTTTTGAAACTAATATCAAAACTCCGGAACTAATAAGTACTTCAGTAAAGGTAAAAAGCCAGGAAAAAATATCTGCAATATTTAAAGGTGAGATAAGAAGTAGTTGGTAAGAAGAAATTATTGAAGTTAAAATGCATACTAAAAAAATTATGAGATTATCTATTCTTGAAATTTTTATTGGTTGTTTTACTGGAACTTGGCTTCGCCTCCACAGATAAAACAATTTCTTTAGGGTAGTTGTGATGTTTTGCACAGAATATATATAAATCTATTTGAATAATTTAGAATTATAGGCATGCTAGGTGTAAAAAGGAGATGTTTTTCTAAATGTCATTAAAATTAGATGGTAAAAAATTATCTCTTGAAATTGAAGAAAGATTAAATGACTATATCTCTGAGAATAAAAAAATTGCAAAAAGAGCTCCCGGTTTAGCTGTAATAAGAATAGGTGAAGACCCTGCAAGTGGTGTTTACGTTAGTAATAAGCAAAGAGCATGTTCAAGGATTGGAATAAAGAGCTCTATCTTTCATCTTGAAGAAAATGTAGAGCAAAAAGAAGTTGAACAATTAATAAATAAACTAAATTCTGATAACGATATTGATGGAATGTTACTACAACTCCCCATCCCAAAAAAGTTTGACGAGCAAAAACTGATTAGCCATATTAATCCAAGCAAAGATGTAGATGGATTAAATGAGATAAACATCGGCAAATTAGTAAAAAATGAGCCTGCTATGAGATCATGCACACCAGCAGGAATTATTAATTTATTAAGATCCCAAAATATTTCAATTGAAGGTAAAAATATTGTGGTTATTGGAAGAAGTTTGCTGGTTGGGAAACCTCTATCGCTTATGTTGTTGAATCTAAATGGTACGGTAACAATGACTCATTCTAAAACATTAAATTTGAATAAAATCTGTAGAGAAGCCGACATTCTAATTGCTGCTGCAGGAAAACCCAATCTCGTAGATTCGAGTTTTGTTAAAGAAGGAGCAGTAGTTATTGATGTTGGAATACATAGATTAAAAAGTTCCGATAAAAGTCAAACCAGATTATGTGGCGATGTATTATTAGAAGATGTCATTTCTAAAGTATTTGCTTACACACCTGTACCAGGAGGTGTAGGACCAATGACAGTAACAATGTTACTTGTAAATACTATTTTTAGCTGGCAAAAACAATTTGGTTTATCATCAACTCTTAATGACCTTTTCCCATAAACTCCAAGATGATTTTTTCTTTACTAAAGGTATAAAATGACTGATGTTATAAATAGTATTTCTGATTTTGAAAAATATCTTAAAAACACAAAAAAGGTTGTAGAAGAAGCACTTGATTTTTCCTTGGGCCCTGAGAATCCAGAAATATTAAGAGAATCCATGAGATATTCCCTCTTAGCTGGAGGGAAAAGAATACGTCCAATTTTATGTTTAGCATCTTGCTCGCTAGCTGGGGGAGAACCCTCTCTTGCAGTTCCTACTGCGGTAGCAATAGAAATGATCCATACAATGTCCTTGATTCATGATGATCTGCCTGCCATGGATAATGATGACTTGAGGAGAGGTATGCCTACAAATCATAAAGTATATGGAGATGCAATAGCTATTCTTGCAGGCGATGCTTTATTAACAAGGGCCTTTGAAATGGTCTCTTTAAGAAGCCCTGGAGTCGATCCAAATAGATTATTAAATGTAGTTGGCGAATTATCACTAGTTGCTGGTGCACCAGGCCTAGTCGGGGGACAAGTTGTTGACTTGGAATGCGAAGGTAAAGAAGTCGACCTTGAGACTCTCGAATATATTCATCTTCACAAGACTGGTGCTTTATTAAAGGCCTGCGTAAGAACAGGCGCGATGATCGCAGGAGCTAACGAAAAACTATTAAAAGCTTTAACAACATATGCAGAGGGAATTGGTTTAGCCTTCCAAATAATAGATGATATTCTTGATTTAACTTCCAGCAGTGAAAAGCTTGGTAAAACTGCCGGCAAAGATCTTTTAGCTGACAAAACTACTTACCCTAAATTACTTGGAATGGAGGAATCAAAGAAAAGAGCATTTGATTTAGTTGAAAAAGCAAAAAAAGCAATTGAACCTTGGGGCGAAGATGCAAAGTATTTAATAGCGTTAGCCGACTTTATTACAAATAGAGACAGATAATAATTTTTAATTTATGTCTGAGTTTTTTTCCTTTTTTAATAATTCAGTTCTTTTTTGGAGTCTACTATCCTGTTTGCTTGCTCAATTTTTTAAAATTGTATTCAATTTCTTTTCAACTGGAGAGATAAGATTTGGAATTATGTTCGAGACGGGTGGTATGCCCTCAAGTCATTCCGCCTTAATAACTGGTGCTACATCTGGCATAGGTTATGAATTAGGATTTGATAGCTCAATATTCGCATTATCAGTTGCTGTAGCACTAATAGTTATGTATGACGCTAGTGGTGTTCGAAAATCAGCTGGAATTCAAGCTGCAGAAATTAATAAACTATCAAAAAAACTAGACTCTCAATCTGAATTACTTTTAAAAGAAAACCTGGGTCATACAAAAATTGAGGTTTTGGTGGGGAGTTTTTTAGGACCATTAATCACTTTGCCTGGAATGTTTTTTTTAGGTTCTCCTCTCAAAATATTTGATTTGATAATAAGTTAAGAATTCTTTGAAAAAGAAATTTGGGTGGCATCTATAAAGTTTTTTGCGACTTCTGGAGAGCTTGGCAAATGTAAGTGAATCCAACTTGCATGTAATTTTTCATCAAAAAAGCCTTCATTTTTGTATTCAGTTTTCCAGGATTTAATTTTCCATGGAGAAGAAAGTTTCTTCTGATCCTCAGCTTTCCCAAAAACGAGTTCAGTTAAATTATTTTCAATTTCCCAATAATGAAATTCATGCCCTCTAATTAATTGATTTTGTTTAATGATCGGAGTATCTTTTAAACCCTCAATGTATCTATAACCTACTGAAAGTTTACTTTTTTTTGATCTAATAGGCAGTATGCCAGTCATTTTATGATTATTACCATTTTCATCTTTTATACAATCTCCTAAAATCATCATCCCTCCGCACTCAGCATATATAAATCCATTTTTACGGAATTTCCTTAACGAATTTAAGCTTTTTGTAGAGTTACTTATATGATCTGCATATTTTTCAGGGAAACCCCCAGGAATAATCAAAGAAGAAGCCTCATCAGGTATTTCTTCATCATCATAAATGCTCCAAGAAATCAATGGTATGCCTATTTCATTCAAAAACTCCTTAGTTTCAGGATATTGAAAATGAAAGATTTTATCTTCTGCTATCGCGATAGGTTTACTTTTGTGAATTTTAAAATCATTAAAATTGACAGAATTAATTATTTTCTTTTGAGGGGATTTCAAGAATTTAATAAGAGAAAATACATCAAGATTTCTTTCTGCGAAATTTGCAAAATATTCAACATCAATTTCTTTTCCATTATCCATGGGAGATATCAAACCTAAATTAGCTTTGCTTAAAGTTATGTTTGAATCAGATGGTAAAAAACCCAAAATTTCGATGTCTTCATTTTTAAAAACCTCTTTGATTAATTTTTTATGTCTATCTGAATTAACGTTGTTAAATATAATCCCTACTATTGACAACTCACTATCGAAATCTCTAAAGCCTCGAATAGTCGCCAAAAGAGAAGCTACTTGACCTCTAGCATTAACAATAAAAATTATTGGAGCATTGAGAAGTTTAGAGATATCTGCTGTACTGGAATATGTTGTTGACCCTAATCCATCAAAAAGACCCATTGCTCCTTCAATTAATGAGAATTTATATTTCGAGGAATGTTTAAAAAAACTTTCTTGAACCCATTCCTCACCACTTAGAAAAATATCTAGATTCCTACAAATAGGTTGCCCAATTGAACTGAGTTGTTGCTGATCAAGATAATCTGGGCCAACCTTGAAAGTTTGTATCTTTATACCTTTTGAGAACGCCCAACAAGATAGCAAAAGCGATAATGTGGTTTTTCCACTATCAGTTGAAGGAGAAGATATTACACAAGGCATCTATTAGTTATTAAAACCATTAAATATTTGAAGGGCTATTTTAATAGAATTTTCAAAAAGAGGACTGGTCATACCTCTACTACTACCCAATAATTTACTTACATCGTACTCTGATGTAGAAAAAGAATTTGGAACAACTTGTTCTATTAATTCCATATTAGCCATTCCCCCTGCCTCAAGTCTCATACATTCCACTGATTCGCAGCCAAGTATTACACAAGTGTTATTTTTTTGAACCTCACTAATTTTTGAAATCAGCCTCAATCCAATAACTTGTCCTAAATGAATACTTGGATTTCCCAAAGATAAGGGATTAATTGATGCGGAAATTATTTCGCCATTAATTCTTTCAAACTCTATTTTTGTTGATTCTGTATCCCTTTCAACTTTTCGAAAAGACCAACCAAGTTTATCGCTAATCCATGAAATCAAAAACAAAGCTTGAATCATATGATCTCCTGCGATATCAACGTCAATATCAGTAATATGATCTAAAATTGGTCTCCTCGAAGGAGGATCAAAAATCATTGCCAATGATTCCCTCCAATTTTTCAATCTAACCCAATTCAAATCATTAATAGCTTTATTTGAATTATTTAATTGATCTAAAACTTTTAAACATCTTTGAGGCGATCCAAGGGCAGAATCAATTATTAACCTTAGACCATAATTAGTAAAATATTCGAAAATTTCAGGCGATTCATCTAAGCTTCCGTTCCACCACAACCATGAAGGTAATTCATCAATAGATAATTCATCAATTATTTTTAATCCTTTATTAGATATTGAGGCCGAGTCTCCCCTAATAACAACTAAATCCCCACATATAGGTTGCATAGCTGGCGTATCACTTAATGGACAATAAGCGGATACAAAAGTTTTGATATCTGAATTTTTATTTAATGTTGGCGCTAGAGTTATTAATCTTCTTGGATTCAATGTACTTATTGATGATTCAAAAAATTGTCCTCTAAAATCTTCAAAGTCTTTATTAGATAAATTCTCCTTCAACAAATTCAATAATTCTTCGCTATTTAGGGAAGTAGTGATAGGAAGTCCTTGATCTAATATAAATTTTTTTGCAACTTCAATAATTTCTGGACTAAAATTTCCAGTAATTGGTCCATTTAATAATCCTTTTTGAACCAAACATTGTTCTAGCCAAGCAGGCTGCCAGACCATTAATGTAAAAGTATTAGCTCCACCATTATCTTTATCTTCTGAAATCCATAATTTATTAAGGTAATTAGAAATTTCCTGATAAGGTAGCTCTAAAGGGGTTTGGAGTGTTAGTTGAGGTTTCATTTTTAAGGTCTACGCCAGAAAATATTATCTTTTGAAATTAATTGATCAGACTCAGGAGGTCCCCACGTCATAGATTCATAATTATAAATAGGTAGCTTCCAAGGAGAATTATCCATCAATTCTATTAATGGCGTATAAAGTTTCCAGGCTGCCTCTACTTCATCACTTCGAGTAAATAAGGTTGGATCAGAAAGCATTGCATCAGCTAATAATCTTACGTAGCCTTCATCTGAGGGTTCTCCAAATGATTCTTCATAAGAAAATTCCATCTCAACAGGTCTTGATTTCATTCCAGAACCAGGAGATTTCACCTCAAAGTTGAAAGTAGCACCTTCATTTGGCTGAATTCTAAGGATAAGTTGATTTGGGGCAGGATTTATTATTGTTGATTCAAATAAATGAACAGGAACATCTTTAAAAGTTAAGACTATCTCTCCAAGTCTTTTAGGTAGTCTTTTACCTGTTCTCAAATAAAAAGGAACCCCTTGCCAACGCCAGTTATCTACGAAAACTTTTGTCGCAATATAAGTTTCTGTTGTGCTATTACAATTAACACCATCTTCCTGCCTATATCCTTTGAGTCGATTTGAAATATTTCCTCCCTCTCCATATTGACCTCTTATGCAACAATTCCACGGTTCATTTTCGTCAGCAAGTTTTGAAGCTTGGAGAACCTTAGCTTTTTCATTTCTTATTGCTTCTGGTTCAAACTTTCCAGGAGGTTCCATAGCAGTAACAGCGAGCATTTGAGTCATATGATTTTGAAGCATATCTCTTAAAGCTCCTGAGCTTTCGTAATAACCTGCTCTATCTTCAACACCCACTGTTTCAGAAGAAGTAATTTGAACACTTGAAATATAATTTCTGTTCCAGATTGGTTCAAAAATAGTGTTCGCAAACCTCAAAACAAGAATATTCTGAACTGTCTCTTTACCTAAATAATGATCAATCCTATAAATCTGACTTTCTTCAGCGCAACTTTGAACGATCTTATTCAATTTTTTTGCACTTGAATAATCTCTTCCAAAAGGTTTTTCAATTACTAAACGACTTTTCTTAGGGTCATCTAAAAGGCCAGCCGCCCTAAGAGCTTTACATCCACTTGCATAAAAATTCGGAGATACTGATAAATAAAATGTTCTATTCCCATGAGTAGCTTGTATTTTATCAATTTCATTTAACCTTCTAGAAAGCCTTACGACATGATCACTTTGTTGTAAGTCAACTGGTTCATAGAAAAGATAATTAGAAAATTGTTCCCATTCCCTTTCTTTACCAGATATTTGATTTGATAGCTTTACTTTCATCTTTTCTCTAAACTCATTATCAGTCCAAGGTCTTCTCGCACAACCAACTATTCCAAATTCACTAGGAATTCTTCTTTGCAGATAGAGTTCAAATAAGGCTGGTATTAATTTTCTATGAGTAAGGTCTCCACTAGCACCAAATATAACTAAGCTTTGTGGAGATATGACTCTTTCCTGCCGTAAACCTGATCTTAAAGGATTACTTAAAGTTGAAGGCATATTTTTAGTATTCTTAATTTAAAATCCTCTTTTTTTCGAATATTAGCTACATATTGTGTCTAAACCAAAAAGTATTTAATTTGTGAAACTTAAATCTAGATATTAAAGATTTAGTAAGTCTCTACGTGCCATCTTCCTGCTTTTTTTAGTTGAGGTCTTAATTCTGACCAGTTCAACCCTTTTTCTTCTGCTGCCTTAGTCATTGCTTCATCTATTCCAGGCTCCATACCCTTTAAGCCACAAAGATATATATGTGTCTTTTCATCTTCAATCATATTGAAAAGTTCATTGGCTGATTCTAAAACTCTGTCTTGAATATACATTCTTCCACCTTTTGTATTTTGCTGCTCACGACTTATAGCTTTTGTATATTTAAAATTATCAGGATTATCAGCAAGGTATCTTTGAAGATCTTCTTCATATAACAAATTGGCAGATTTTGGCGCACCCATAAATAACCAAGCTTTACCCTTGAAATTCCATTTATTTTTTTCTTTTTCAGTTGGTTCGAACATTCTTCTTAAATAAGCCCTCATTGGTGCTATTCCAGTACCAGTGGCTAACATAACAACATTTGCGTCCTCTTCATCAGGGAGAAGCATTTCTTTACCTACAGGGCCTGTAATTTTTACTTTATCTCCAGGCTTAATATCGCATAAGTAAGTGGAGCAGACACCATTAATGGTTTCACCATCTTTTTCATACTGAAGCTGTCTTACACAAAGAGAGACAGTATTTCCATTAAAGTCATCTCCATGTCTGGTGCTAGCTATTGAGTAAAGTCTTAATTTATGAGGTTTTCCATTAGCGTCTTCACCTGCAGGCATGATACCAATACTTTGACCTTCCACATAATTTAAAAATGGATCACTATCTTTAAGGTCGAATGTTATGTGGTTAACTCTACCAATTGCTCCTTCTTTAAGAAGGCTATAGTTTTCAATAACTGTTCCTTCGTATGGTGTCTTGGGGCGATAAATATTTACTGGTACATCTGCGTGTTTTTTCTTTACTACTTTTGGAGTTTCTGTTTTCGGAGATTCTGTTTTTGAATTTTCTACTTTCGAAACAGCTGTATTTTTTGGTTCCACAACTTTAGACTCAGTTTTTTTTGTTTTTAATTCTTCAACAAATTTTAAAGCTCTTTTATTAAAAGTTGTGAGTATAAAATAAAAAACAGCTATTACTACTGGTATATGAGCTAATCCGCCTGCGATAACTTTTGCTTGTGAATACATTTTTTAAAATTCTTTAATAAAACACTATCAATTTGTAGTTTAATTTGTAGTGATTTTACAAAAATGGTTACGTTTTGAGATCGGAATATTTTAATGAAATTGTTTTTATTTTTCAGTATTTACTGTTTTTATCAGTATAGTTACACAGAAATAATTTTTTATCGTATTAAAAAATTCGTTTATGAATAATCCTCAAGAATCAGTAGATCGTTTTAAAAGCAATGATTACAGGACAATTGAGCAAACAATGGAGAAGCTTTCTGGCGGAACAAGAAGACTTGCCGCTCAACTTACAACCTCTGCAAGTTTTGATTCTTTATGGAATGTTTTAACAGATTATGATCGACTGAATCTTTACATACCAAATTTACTTTCAAGCAAAAAAATATATCAAAAGAACAATAATGTGCACCTTAAACAAGTTGGAGCTCAGGATTTTCTTGGTATGAAATTTTCGGCTGAAGTAACTATCGATTTATTCGAAGATAAGGAGCTTGGTCTTTTAAAATTCAATTTGATTAAAGGAGATTTCAGGAAGTTTGAGGGTAGTTGGAAAATTCAAAATATTAATAATTCCTCAAAAAATTCATTAATTTATGATCTTACTGTTCAAGGTTGTCAGTGGATGCCAATAGGGATGATAGAAAAAAGGCTAAAAAAAGATCTGTCAGAAAATTTAATTGCCGTTGATAAACAAGCAAAATCTTCAATAAAATAGTTTTAAATTTTAAATTAATAGCCCCAAGGGGATTCGAACCCCTGTCGCCTCCGTGAAAGGGAGGTGTCCTAGGCCTCTAGACGATGGGGCCAGGAAATTAGCAAAACAGCTTATTAAAAAGCTAAGAGTAAGGCTAGCCTTTCGTCAAGTTTTGTTGCCCTTTGTTTTGTCCTTGCCACACAGGAACGGTGAAATGGAAGCAGGAACCTACACCAACATCAGATACGACCCATATTCTTCCTCCATGGACTTGTACTATCCTTCTGCATACAGATAGACCTATGCCAAATCCGGATGTTCCTTCAGAAGTCTGTGGAAGCCTAACTCTATCAAGAAAAATTCTTTTTTGTTCGCTCAAAGGAATTCCTGCACCTTTGTCACAAATTGTTATTTCTACCCATTGATTTGTCTTATGAATCATAGTGATTTTTATAGAACCAGAGTCTCTAGAAAATTTAATAGCATTTTCAATTAAATTTAAAAATACTTGCCTCATTCTTCTTTGATCTGCGAATACACTTGGCAGATCAGATGGAATATCAGTATCAATTTCAATATTTCTTAATCGCCAGAATTTTTCTAATTCAAGTATTACTTCTGCACTAATATTACCTAATTCAATTTTCTGAGGATTAAATAACGCTTCCCATTTAGTTGTTCCAACTTCTAAAAGATCCTGAGATAAAAGTTCAATCTCTTCAAGACGTCTTTTAATTACCTCTTGCAATTTTGAAATATCTATTTGTCCAAGTTTTTGACTTTGAACAGCCAAAGTAGCCGCAGTTAGAGGTGTTCTCAATTCATGTGCGACCATTCTTAATAATCTTTCCTGAGATTCTATTCTTTTAGTTAATGTCTCATTTTCTTGTCTTAAAACAAGAAGTTCGTCTTCCAATAGAAATTCTTTTTGAGTTCTTATTGAATCAATCTTGGATGGTTGCAAATTAATACCAAGATTTTTTGTTAAGCCTTCTTGTGTCCACCTTGGCAACCATTTTTGCAACTGAGAGAAAATATTACTTCCAGCAAATATTTGCTTTGGAGCTGGGGAAACCTTTATAAGAGCTGGTATAGCGACTAATCTATGTAATTCAAGTAATTCTGGCTGCTCTGTGGGCTCAGAAATCTGAAGAGATATCTCAAATTCACAATCATCTGATTCTAAATAAGCAATTAGGGACTTGATATCATTACTAGAGAGTTGATTTCTAGCTGCAACAAGTATTAATTTTAACTCTTTTTTATCATTCAAATGAATTCCTCTGAAGTGTTGAAAAGCTGTCAATCCTTATAAACACCTTAAGATATTTTTTTTTATTTTACAGATAGGCTATTAAATAAATAGGACTTTTTTATAAATGGTTGCCATTAATCCAAAGAAAAATTTACATTTTGGTGAAAACCCTCCTGAAATCAATTTAAATAGTAATTTAAAAAGATGGTTTTCGAGGAATCTTGGATTATGGAAATCTAATAGAACTTATTTTCTCGATGAAGCACAAAAAACTTATAATTTAAGTATGAATATAAATATTCAAGCTCTCGAGAGTAAAACAGAATGGGAGTCGCATTATAAATTTACTTGGTACCCAGAAAAAAAATATAATTTCTTTGAAGAAAATCCTAAGTATAAAGAACGAGGAGAAATGCGAGCGTTTTTAAGGGGCCATCAACTTCACAGGGAGAATTTTTATTTAAGTAATGATGAAGGTATTTCAAACATTAAGCAAGTCGACGAACATGAAATGATTTTTGAATCTTCATACGAAGATTGGTATATAATTGAACATACAAGACTAGTAGATTCTGATAACTTTAGATTTAGGGTCATATATTCATGGAAAAAAAATAAACTAGAAATAGTCGAGAATCATCACGAAATTAAAATTATTAAATAATTTCTCTTGGCAATATTATTTTAAAAAATAAAAAATGTTATCTTTAATAATGTGAATTAATAATAAATCAATTATGGGTTTTAATATTTCTAAAGTTTTTGTGATCCCTCTAATTTTTTCTTCTTTTTTAATTGATATAAATAATAAATTAAATAATGTTAGTGCAAATGTTAAGAATCCGCCTGCAAATAAAAATGATTTAGACTTATATCATGGGATGGGTGTTTCATTTCTATGTAATGCAACAAGAAAAGGATTTGATTTAGATTTCCCAAAAACATTAAACGTTGCCTCAGCAACTTTCGCGTCAGTAGTTTCACAAAAACATGGGGGGAAAATAATAGAGAAAAAGAAAGAGCAAACAGTAGATATGAAACAATTACAATTTATTGCATCTTTGCAATTAGTTGAATCAGCTCTTCAAGTTTGTCCAGAGAATGTTCCAGAAAAGATCGAAAAACAATTTAAGATTGAAACTGAGAGAATTAAGAAATTACAAGGGTTGTAAAAATTTTCATCTAAACATAGAACTAACAGAACTTTCTTCGTGGATTCTCCAAATAGCTTCCCCCAACATATTTGCGACGGAAAGAACTTTTAACTGTGGGAAATTATCTTTATATACAACTGGTATGCTGTTAGTCACAATCACTTGTTCGAAAAGATTCTTAGTACTTAATCTTTCATAAGAAGGAGGAGAAAATACAGCATGTGAGGCGCATGCAAATATTCTATTAGCTCCTTCTTTTTTTAATAAATGTGCTCCAGAGCAAATTGTACCTCCAGTGTCTATCATGTCGTCTATAAGAATAGCCGTTTTACCTTTGACTTCACCAATAACGGTTAGACTTTCAGCGATATTATGAGCAGATCTCCTTTTATCAATAATAGCCAACGGCGCATCCTTCATTAATTTTGCAAATGCTCTTGCTCTTGCCACACCGCCTACATCAGGAGACACTACAACTATTTCTTCTAAATTTAAAGTTTCTAGATAGTCAATTAATACAGGTGAGCCGTAAATATGATCGCATGGTATATCAAAGTAGCCTTGTATTTGAGCCGAGTGTAAGTCCATAGCAAGAACTCTATCAACTCCTGATTTCTCAAGTAAATTAGCAGTTAGTTTTGCAGTTATAGATTCTCTTCCTGAGGTCTTCCTATCTGCTCTTGCATATCCAAAATAGGGGATTACAGCCGTTATTTGTCTTGCAGACGCTCTCTTGCATGCGTCAACCATAATCATAAGCTCCATTAAACTATCGTTTACAGGAGCGCATGTAGGTTGGATAAGGAATACATCACAACCTCTAATTGATTGCTGAATCTGAACATATAATTCTCCATCTGCAAATCTTTTAGATATTAAAGGTACATTTTTAATCCCTAAGTATGATGCAATTTCTTCAGCTAATTTGGGATTTGTTGTCCCACTAACTAGCCTTAATCTACTATTAGTTAGATTAAAGTTCGATTCTTTACTCTGCATTGCCGTGATAAAACTAGTCACGAAATTTGCACCATAAAACTATATTCTTATCGTAGTCGTTTATGTGAATTTCGCAAAAAATAATGACTAGATGTTTTCAAAAGTCACATCAATTAAGAAAAAAATTGTTGATTATAAATTAGAATTTAAACTTATTCAGACTTAAAAACCGGGCATTATATTTGTCAATTAAAAAAAATTTGTATATGGTTGAATTTAGAGAAAACAAAACACGTTAAGTGTAAAGGATAAAAAATATATTTAAATATGTCTAAAGAGTCAATTATTGCAGAAAAATCATTAGGCATACTTATGCATCCAACATGTATTCCGGGAGGAGGAGTATGTGGAACTTTTGGTAAAGGAGTTAAGGAGTGGATAAAAAAACTACACAAGCATGGGATTGAATACTGGCAATTTTTACCTCTTACCCCTACTGACTCTACAGGTTCTCCTTATAGCTCTCCATCTAGTTTTGCACTAAACCCATGGTTTTTGGATATAGATGATTTAATCGAAAAAGGTTTTATCTTGACTTCAAATAAAGAAAATCTAAGTCCAACAAATCAGAATAATGACCATTTTGAATTTAACCTTGCTGATGAATTAACAAAGAAATTGGGCCTCCTCCTTTTGCAAGGCTGGAGTTCACAATCAGAAGAAAGAAAAGTGAATTTTAACAAATGGATAAGTAGGAATTCTTGGGTTGAAGATTATGCAACATTTGTTGTTATCAGAGAGGAATTTAATATGTTGCCTTGGTGGGAATGGCCTAAAGAATTTAAAATTAAAAATAACAGGTTCTTAAAATCGTGGATTAAGAAAAAAAGTGATGAGATACTTATTAAAAAATTAATACAGTGGCATCTTGATGAGCAATGGAGAATCATTAAAAACTTTGCAAAGTCAAGAAATATTAAGCTGATAGGAGATTTGCCTTTTTATGTATCCAGAGACAGTGCAGATGTGTGGAGTAATAAATCATTATTTTCAATTTTTAAAAATGGAGATTTAATCTTTCAAAGTGGTGTACCACCTGATTATTTTTCATCAACAGGACAATTATGGGGAACCCCAACTTACTTTTGGTCAAAACATAAGAAGACTAATTTCGATTGGTGGAGAAAAAGATTTCAAAGGCAATTTGAACTTGTGGACATACTGAGATTTGATCATTTCAGAGGTTTAGCGGGTTACTGGAGGGTTAATGGCAGTTCTAAATCGGCAATTATGGGGAAATGGATAACTTCTCCAGGTAGAACACTATTAAAAAAGGTAAAAAAGGATCTAGGGGGTAACTATCTACCAATAATTGCGGAGGATCTAGGAGTAGTAACTCCAGATGTAGAGAAATTAAGGGAAATTTTTAAACTACCTGGCATGAAAATTTTACAATTCGCTTTTGATGGTAATGAAGATAATCCTTATTTACCTAAGAATATTGAAGGAGAAAATTGGATTGTTTATACAGGTACTCACGACAACTCTACTTCTGTTTCATGGTGGGAAAATTTAGATTATGAATCCCAAAAAAGAATAAAAGATGAGTATAAATTTTCAGGAAATCCCTCTTGGGATTTAATAGAAATTGGCATGGAGACAAATGCTAATCTCTTTATCGCTCCATTACAAGATCTATTATCTCTAGATGATTCAAGTAGATTAAACAAACCTGGCACCACAAAAAATAACTGGAAATGGAAGTTAAATTGTCCTTTAGAAGAAATAGAAGATAATTTAAAAATGTTTAGTGAGCTAGGAAATAATTTTGGGAGAACTATAAAGTAGATTTTGTTAAAAATTATTTATCGATGATTTGATTTTCAATATTTTGAATCTCTATAACATTTACATTTAAAATAAAGTATCTCTTTAATATAAATATAATTAGAACTAATATAAAAAAATACAAAAGACTTCCTTGCCATGTATTGATAAGATCAAATTTCTTCAACATAAAATCCTTTCCCTCTTTCTTTAAAATTTTTCTTTCTTTAACTGCTAAATTTAATAATGTATTTTTTTTTAATACTAAGCATTCCTCTAATTTAATTAATATAGATCTTATAAAAGGATACTCTGGCCTAATATTTTTATTATTATTTTCAATAGAGCTTATGATTCGTTCAGGAATTTTTGAAATGTATGACAATTCTTTAATTGTAAGGTTTTGTTGAATTCTTGCTTCTTTTACTAACTTTGCAATTTCAATATATTGGTTAACCAATCCAGGAATTAACTCTTTATTTTTTTCAGATTTTTTATTAAATAAAAAGAGATTTTTCAAAATATTCATTTAATCTTCCAAAGCTAAATAATCCATTTACTTCTCATTATTAAAACAATTTTACTAAAATCGAAATCATAAGTAAGTTTTTTAGATATAAATATAAAAATTAAGCTGTAGAAATAATATTTTGCACCGCACTTTTTGCTATATTCAGAGGGCTAAAAGTATCTCTAATTAAAACTAAGAGTTTTTTCGCATCAGTAAATTCTAATTTTTCATCTTTAATAAGACTTAAAAGAAGATTCTTCCTAACTTCGGATCCCTTTTCACTGACAAATAATTTCAATCCTGCGTTCGCAACTGGTATAAGGTCTGAGTTAATATTATTTGAATCTTTAAATAAAATATTTAACAAACTCTCAACTTTTTCTATTTGAATGCGACCTTTTTTATCAAAAACGACCTCTAAAAGAATTTCTAAAATCTCTTCAGAATTATCGGTAAGTAGTTTTTTTGCAATGTATGGATAAGCAATTTTTAAAATTTTAAATTCAGGGTCTAGTTTTAGTGCTAAACCTTCTTGACTAACAACGGCTCTTATTATTAAGGCAAACCTACTGGGGACCCTGAAAGGATAGGAATACATTAGTTTTGAAAATTTATCAGTTACATTTTTAAGATTAAAATTACCAACCTCAGCGCCTAGAGATCCTCCAAGAACTTCTTTTAATGGTTCAACAAGTTTTTGAAGATCTTGTTCTTTGGTTAAAAAACCTAATTTCTGAAAATCTTCTGCCAAAAGATAATATTCTTCGTTTATTATGTGAACGATTGCCTTTATAAGAGTAAGTCTATCTGAATT